>VYGS01000026.1 GCA_009841725.1 Gammaproteobacteria bacterium | reverse complement strand
GCGGAAGTCTATAGTGGGGCCGTCTACCAGTGGGGTCAGGTGGGTGGGCTGAGCCTCGAGATCGGATTCCTCATCGATCACCTGACGGCGCTGATGATCACCGTGGTGAGCTTCGTGTCGCTGGCGGTGCATATCTACACGATCGGCTACATGGCCGATGACGACGGTTACCAGCGCTTTTTCAGCTACATCTCGCTGTTCACCTTCGCCATGCTGATGCTGGTGATGTCGAACAACTTCCTGCAGCTGTTCTTCGGCTGGGAAGCGGTGGGGCTGGTGTCCTACCTGCTGATCGGCTTCTGGTACGAGCGCGACACGGCGATATTCGCCAATCTCAAGGCCTTTCTGGTCAACCGGGTCGGGGACTTCGGATTCCTGCTCGGGATCGCCGCGATCGCCTACCTGTTCGGCTCTCTCGACTATGCCACTGTGTTCGGGAATGCCGCCTCGGTTCAGGACGCCACGGTCGCTTCACCGGCAGGGGACTGGAAATGGATCACGGTGATCTGCATCCTGCTGTTCGTCGGGGCAATGGGAAAGTCCGCCCAGGTGCCCCTGCACGTCTGGCTCCCGGATTCGATGGAAGGCCCGACGCCGATCTCGGCCCTGATCCATGCCGCGACCATGGTCACGGCGGGCATCTTCATGGTGGCGCGCATGTCTCCGCTTTTCGAACTGAGCGAGACCGCGCTCTCGGTGGTGCTGGTCATCGGCGCCACCACGGCCATCTTCATGGCCCTGATCGGGCTGGTGCAGAACGACATCAAGCGGGTGGTGGCGTATTCCACGCTGTCCCAGCTCGGATACATGACCGTTGCCCTGGGCGTCTCGGCCTACGACATCGCCATCTTCCATCTCGGGACGCACGCGTTTTTCAAGGCCCTGCTGTTCCTGGCCGCCGGGTCGGTCATCATCGCCCTGCACCACGAGCAGGACATGCGCAGGATGGGCGGCCTGAAAGCCCTGATGCCGATCACGTACGCAACAGCCGTGATCGGCTCGCTGGCCCTGGCCGGCATCCCGCCCTTCGCGGGATTCTTCTCGAAAGACGCCATCATCGAGGCCGTTCATCACAGCCATATCGCCGGGTCGGGATATGCCTATGCGGCGGTGCTGCTCGGCGTGTTCGTGACCGCGTTCTACTCCTTCCGGCTCCTGTTCATGACCTTCCACGGCGAGACGCGCATGTCGAAGGAGGCCTGGCACCATGCCAAGGAATCACCGTGGGTGGTCACCGTGCCGCTGATCGCGCTGGCGATTCCCTCAGTCCTCGCGGGCTTCCTGTTCTTCGAACCGGTGCTGAGCGGAAACTATTTCGGCTCGTCGATTTTCGTCCTGGATGAGCACCACGTCACCGGCGCGCTTTACGAGTCCTACCACGGCAGTTCGGGATTCGCGCTGATCGTCTCGGCCATCGTGCACGGCATCCAGACGCCGCCCTTCTGGCTGGCCGTCGCCGGGATCGCGTTCGCCTGGTACTGCTATTGCCGCCGGACCGATCTGCCGGGACGGATTGCCGGGCGGTTTTCACTCGTCTACCGGATCCTGGACCGGAAGTACGGCTTCGACAAACTCTACCAGGCCGCGTTCGCCAGGGGGACGATACTGGCCGGAACCCTGCTGTACCGCCAGGCCGATGCCGGCCTGATTGACGGCATGATGGTCAACGGCACTGCCAGGACGGTCTCCCGGTTTGCGTCGGTGCTGCGGCGCATCCAGACCGGCTTCACCTATCACTATGCCTTCGCGATGATCATCGGGCTGTTCGGCCTGATTTCGGCGTTCGTCTGGCTGTAGATTCACTCAAGGGACACGCGCCATGGAAACGAATCTGCTCAGCATCCTGATCTGGTTCCCGATCATCGCCGGAGTGATCATCCTGGGGTTCGGCAAGGATTCCCGGCACGATCCGGTTGTCCGCAAGCTTGCGCTCGGGTTCTCCATCGCCGAATTTCTGCTCAGCATCCCGCTCTACACCGGCTTCGACACGTCGACCTCGGCCATGCAGTTCACCGAAATGCATGCCTGGATACCGGCATTCAACATCCACTACTCCCTGGGCGTCGACGGCTTCTCGGTGCCGCTGATCCTGCTGACCACGCTCCTGACCGTGGTCGTGGTGATTGCCGGATGGCAGGTGATCCAGGAAAAGGTCGCACAGTACATGGCCGCCTTCCTGATCATGGAGGGGATCATGATCGGCGTGTTTTCGGCCCTGGACGCGATGCTGTTCTACGTGCTGTGGGAGGCGATGCTGATCCCGATGTTCCTGATCATCGGCCTGTGGGGCGGCCCGAACCGAATCTATGCCACCATCAAGTTCTTTCTCTACACCCTGCTCGGCTCGCTGCTGATGCTGGTCGCCCTGCTCTACCTGTACCGGACAACAGGCGGCTCGTTCAGCATTCTCGACTTCCACGCGGTGCCGATCAGCCTGGGCGCGCAGATCTTCATTTTCCTGGCGTTCCTGGCCGCGTTCGCGGTCAAGGTGCCGATGTTCCCGGTTCACACCTGGCTTCCGGACGCGCACGTCGAGGCACCGACCGGCGGATCGGTCATCCTGGCCGCGATCATGCTGAAAATGGGCGGATACGGCTTCATCCGGTTCAGCATGCCGATTGCCCCGGACGCCAGCCACGAACTGGCATGGCTGATGATCACCCTGTCGCTGATCGCGATCGTCTACATCGCGCTGGTGGCACTGGTGCAGTCCGACATGAAAAAGCTGATCGCCTACTCGTCGATTTCCCACATGGGATTCGTGACGCTCGGCTTTTTCGTCTTCAACGCGCAGGGGCTTGAGGGCGGCATGGTCCAGATGATTTCCCACGGATTCATCTCGGGCGCCCTGTTTCTGTGCGTGGGCGTCCTGTACGACCGGCTTCACTCACGGGAAATCGCGTCCTACCGGGGCATTGCCACGCCGATGCCCATCTTCGCCTCCTTCATGGTGCTGTTCGCCATGGCCAACAGCGGACTGCCCGGCACCTCCGGCTTCGTCGGAGAGTTCCTGGTAATCCTGGCGGCGTTCAAGGTCAACGCCTGGTTCGCGATCCTGGCCGCCCTGACACTGGTGTTCGGCGCTGCTTACACGCTGTGGATGATCAAGCGGGTGGTCTACGGAACGGTTCTGAACGACAGCGTGGCGGGGCTTTCGGACCTGTCGAGACGGGAATTCGCGATGCTCGGAATCCTGGCGGCATTCGTGCTGCTCATCGGCATCTGGCCCAATCCGCTGCTTGACCTCATGCACGCTTCCGCCGAACATTTGCTGAATCATGTCGAGATCAGCAAATGCCCGTCGAGCTGTCGATAATCGAAATGGAACGGGCGAGAAAACGATGACCCTGCAAACCCTCTCCGTAACCCTGGCGCTCCCGGAGATCTTCATCGCCTCCATGGCATGCCTGATCCTGCTTGTGGGACTGTACGCCAATCAGGAACGGGCCGCCCGGACCTGCTACCGGCTTGCCGTCGGAACGCTGCTGGTCGCGGCCGCCCTGGTCATCGCCGGGTTTTCCGGCGAATCGTCCCTGGCCTTCAACGGCCTGTTTGTCGACGACCCGCTCTCCGATCTCCTCAAGTTCGGCATCTGCCTTTTGAGCGCGGCGGTATTCGTCTACGGCCGGCAGTACAACGCGCATCGCGACCTGTTTCGCAGCGAATACTACGTGCTCGGGCTCTTCTCCGTCTGCGGCATGATGGTCATGGCCTCCGCCAACCACCTGCTCTCGCTCTATCTCGGGCTCGAGCTCATGTCCCTGTGCCTGTACGCCATGATCGCCTTCTACCGGGAGGACAAGCTGGCGGTGGAGTCGTCGATGAAGTATTTCGTGCTCGGGGCGCTCGCCTCGAGCATCCTGCTCTACGGCATGTCGTTGCTGTACGGTCTTGCCGGATCTCTGGAATTGCCGGCCATCCGGCAAGCCCTGGGCGAGCTGGATCATGCCAATCCCGCTCTGCTGCTGTCGGTGGTGCTGATCGTCACCGCCGTGGGATTCAAGCTGGGCGCGGTGCCGTTTCACATGTGGGTTCCCGATGTCTACCAGGGCGCTCCCACCTCGACCACGGCATTCATCGGCGCGGCGCCGAAAATCGCGGCATTCGCCCTGGTGTTCCGGCTGTTGTCGGGCGGCCTGCAGGACATGCACGACTCCTGGCAGCAGATGCTGATCATCCTCGCCCTGCTTTCCGTCCTCGCCGGGAACGTCATCGCGATCGCCCAGGACAATCTCAAGCGCATGCTGGCCTACTCGACAATCTCGCACATGGGATTCTTCCTGTTCGGGATCTTGGCCGGCAACGAGGCCGGATACAGTGCGGCGCTCTTTTATGTTCTGGTCTACGCGACCATGAGCTGCGCCGCGTTCGGGCTGGTCCTGTTCCTCTCGGACAAGGGATTCGAGTCGGATCTTCTGGAGGATCTGAAGGGCCTCGACCGGAACAGTCCCCGGATCGCCCTCCTGTTCCTCGTGCTCATGCTGTCCATGGCCGGAATCCCTCCCATGGCCGGATTCTTCGCCAAGCTGGCCGTCATCCGTTCCCTGGTGGAGCAGGATCTGGTCTGGGTGGCGGTCATCGCCGTTCTGCTCGCCGTGGTCGGCGCCTATTATTATCTGCGCGTCATCAAGCTGGTGTTCTTCGATCCTCCGGCCACGGAACGAAGCGTTTCCGCACCGCCGGCCAACTGGGTCGTGCTGGCCGCAAACATCGGAATACTCATTGTCATCCTGCCCTGGATCGGAACGCTGATCGCGTTGTGCGAGCAGGTGATCCGGGGAGTCGGATAGCCGTGCGCATGGCGCGATACCGAAACATCCGACCATGCACCGGCGGTTCGGCATGGCGAGCATCCTGAATCCTTAAAGCGGCCGGCACCCAGTCATGACGGACAAGTTCAATCTGGCCATCCTGTTCGGGGGACGTTCCTGCGAACACGAGGTGTCGGTGACCTCGGCCCGGTCGATTCTCCCCGCCATCAACCGGGACAGGTACGACGTGTACGTGATCGGCATCGACAAGCAGGGCCATTGGCATCTCGGCCGCAGCGTCGATGCGATCGCGGAGCGGGAGGTGAAGACTTCGCGCCGCAGAGACCGGGTCACCCTCGACCTTCACCAAAACGGCAATCTCTCGGCGCTGGATGCGGACATGGAGGTGCCCCGGGTGGACGTGATTTTCCCGGTGCTGCACGGCACGTTCGGCGAGGACGGCACCATCCAGGGCCTGTTTGAGGTCGCGGGAATACCCTATGTCGGCTGCGGCGTCGCAGCGTCCTCGCTCGCCATGGACAAGGCGCTGGCCAAGCGGATGTTCGCCTCCGTCGGCCTTCCCCAGGCCCCCTACGCCGTGTTCACCCTCCACGAGTGGCAGGATGAGCCGGACGCGGCATGCCGCCTGATCGGGCAGGAGCTGGGCTACCCGGCATTCGTCAAGCCCGCCAACCTCGGCTCGAGCGTCGGCATCAGCAAGGCGCGGGACCGGGCGGAACTGACCCGGGCCATCGACCACGCATTCGAATTCGACAACAAGAGCGTGGGCGAGCAGTCCATGGAAAACTGCCACGAGATCGAATGCTCGGTGCTCGGCAATCACCAAGTCGAGGCTTCCGCGCTGGGGGAAATCGTTCCGGGCGCCGAGTTCTACAACTACGAAACCAAGTACCTGGACGACAAGACCGATCTTGTGGTGCCCGCTCCCCTGGACGAGGACACGACGCGCCTTGTCCGGGAACTGGCCGTCGAGGCGTTTCGCGCCGTCGACGGGAAGGGGCTGGCCCGGGTCGATTTCTTCGTCCATCGCGATACCCGGGAGATCACGCTGAATGAAATCAATACCCTCCCCGGGTTCACCCCGATCAGCATGTACCCCCGGCTGTGGGTCGAAAGCGGACTGGCCTATGCCGACCTGATCGACAGACTGATCGACCTCGCGCTCGAGAATCATGCCCTCAAGCAACGACTCAACCACGATCTCGCGGCCGAACGATAGCATCCGCGGCTCTCTCAACGTACAATATTTTCCAAGATTATCCGGACCGCAAGCTCTCACTTCGCCGTTTTCCCGACATGTCCCCTTCGCCCGATTCCATCTTGGGGCAATTCCTGGATGCCTATCCGGAAACCCAATACGTGGATGCCTACATCAGCGATTTGAGTTGCGTCATCCGGGGCAAGCGCTATCCGGTTGCCGAAGCGGACAAACTGTTCGACAGCGGGATGATGCTTCCCGGCTCGACCTTCCTGCTGTCGGTCAACGGGGACTCCGACGTCCCTGAAGACATGGGATTCTCGGACGGGGATCCGGACGAGGTGGGCATGCCGGTCGCCGAGACGCTGGCGCCGTGCCCCTGGGCCGCCCTGCCGACCGCACACCTGATGCTGACGCTCCGGGGCCTCGACGGCACTCCCTACTACTTCGAGCCCCGAAACGTGCTGAGGAGAGTGCTTGCGCGATTCGAACCGCTTGGCCTGCGGCCCGTGGTGGCATTCGAGCCCGAATTCTACCTGCTGGACGCGGTTGAAGACCCCGACACGGGCCCGCTTCCGGCCCGCTCGCCCCTGACCGGGAAACGGCCGGACAGCACCCAGGTCTACAGTCTTGACGACATCGAGGAATTCGGACTCTATCTGGACGAGGTGGTGTCGGTCTGCGCGGGCCAGGACATCCGCATCAACGCGATTTCGAAGGAATACTCGCCATCGCAGTTCGAGCTCAACCTGCATCACACCGACGATCCGCTGGATGCCACCGACCGCTATGTCATGTTCAGAAGATCGGTCCAGGGCATTGCCAGAAAGCACGGGATGCGCGCCACGTTCATGGCCAAGCCGTTCCCCGACAATTCCGGCAGCGGCCTGCATCTTCACATCAGCCTGCTTGACCGGAACGGGAACAACGTGTTTTCGGCCGACGGACCGTACGGGCAGATCGATTCGATCAGCGACACCATGCGCTACAGCCTCGGCGGCCTGTCCGAGACCATGGCGGACAGCATGGGCATCTTCGCCCCCAACATCAATTCCTACCGGCGATTTCAGCCGGACATCTACGTGCCGGTTACGGCCGACTGGGGATTCGAGAACCGGAGCGTCGCGATGCGGGTGCCGAAAAGCAAGGCCGAGGCACGGCGTATCGAGCACCGGGTTGCCGGCGCCGACGCCAACCCCTATCTGCTCCTGGCCACGGTGCTGGCCGGCATCCATCATGGCATCAGCCGGAAAATCGAACCGGGTGCGCCGGCGACCGGCAACGCCGGAGCCGACATGGACGCCTCGATACCCTTCGGGATCATTGATGCCATGGACCGCACGCGCCACAGCGAATTTCTCGCCGACTACCTGGGCCGCCAATACGTCAAGGTCTACACCACCTGCAAGCTGGACGAGTACCGGGAGTTCCAGAAACGCTCGATCGAGGAACACCACTGGTACGCCTGACTTTTCGAGGACACCGCTCATGACCGATTCACGATACGACATTCTTTTCGAGCCGGTGCAGATCGGTCCCGTGACCGCCCGAAACCGGTTCTACCAGGTTCCCCATTGCAACGGCCTGGGCCACGTCTTCCCCAAGGGGGAGGCGGCAATGCGGGGCGTCAAGGCGGAAGGAGGCTGGGCGGTCGTCTCGACCCAGGAGGTCGACATCCATCCGAGTTCCGATTTCTCGCCCTATATCGAGGGGCGGCTGTGGGACGAGAAGGACATGCACCGGCTGGCGCTGACGGTCGAGGCCATCCACCGGTACGGCTCCCTGGCGGCGATCGAGATCAGCCACAACGGCCACGAGGCCTGCAACCGCCACAGCCGCATGCCGCTCATGGCCGTCTCCGAGATGATCCCCGCGAGCAATCTGGATCCGGTCCAGGCCCATGCCATGACCCGAAAGGACATCGCCGACTACCGGCGCTGGCACCGCCGGGCGGCGATCCGCTCCCGCGACATCGGGTTCGACATCGTCTATGTCTACGCCGCCCACAGCCTGTCCGTGCTGGCGCATTTCCTGTCGCGCCAGTGGAACGACCGCAGCGACGAGTACGGCGGATCCCTGGAGAACCGGGCCAGGCTGCTCAGGGAAGTCCTGGAAGACACCCGCGAAGCGGTCGGGGACCGGTGCGGGATCGCCCTGCGGTTCGCGGTGGAAGAACTTCTGGGAGAAGGCTCTCTCTCGGTCGACGAAGGCCGCGATATCGTCGAGTTGCTGGCCGAGCTTCCGGATATCTGGGATGTGAACATCAGCGACTGGAAGCACGACTCCATCTCGTCCCGGTTCTCGGGCGAGGGCGGTCAGGAATCCTATGTCGCATTCGTCAAGCAGATCACCGGCAAGCCCGTGGTCGGGGTCGGCCGATTCACTTCGCCGGACACGATGGTCTCCCAGATTCGGCGCGGCGTCCTCGACATGATCGGCGCGGCGCGGCCCTCCATCGCCGATCCGTTTCTCCCGGAAAAAATCCGTCAGGGGCAACTGGAGGATATTCGTGAATGCATCGGATGCAACATCTGCGTATCGGGAGACATGACCCTCTCCCCCATCCGTTGCACCCAGAATCCCACCATGGGCGAGGAGTTCCGCCGAAACTGGCATCCCGAGCGGATCGCCACCAAGGAGTCGGACGACTCGATCCTCGTGATCGGCGCCGGCCCCTGCGGGCTCGAGGCGGCCATGTCCCTCGGAAAGCGGGGATATCGCGTCGTGCTCGCCGATGCCGCAAGGCAGGCGGGAGGCCGCGTCCAGCGCGAGAGCCGGCTGCCCGGGCTGTCGGAGTGGCGACGGGTGGTCGACTACCGGCTCGGACAAATCGAGCGGATGGATCATGTCGAAATCTATCTCGAAAGCAGACTGGACAAGCCGCAGGTCCTTGAATTGGCCGGGGAGCTGGACGTTCGGCATATCGTGTGCGCGACCGGTTCGAGCTGGGATGTCGAGGGCATTGGCCGGAACCACCGCTCGTCCATCCGCTCCGATGACAGCGTGCAACGGCTCACGCCTGACGACATCATGGACGGGACATCGGTTTCCGGACACGTTCTCGTGTACGACGACGACCATTACTACATGGGCGGAGTGATCGCCGAAAAACTGGCGAAGGACGGCTGCGAGGTGACCCTGGTGACGCCTGAAGCGGATGTCTCGGCCTGGACCCGCAACACGCTGGAGCAGCCCTTCATCGAGAAGCGCCTTCACGACCTTGACGTGCGGATTCTCGAGAAGCATTCCCTGATCTCTCTCGAGAACGGAACCGCCCTGATCCGCCACGTCGTGAGCGGGCACGAGAAAAGCCTTCTCACCCGGAATCTGGTCGTGGTGACCGCGAGACGACCCGATCACCGGCTGTTTTTCGATCTCGAGAGCGATGCCGACGGGATCAGGGAGAAAGGCATCCGGTCCGTCACCCGCATCGGCGACTGCCTGTCGCCGTCGACGATCGCCGCCGCGGTGTATGCCGGCCACCTGTACGCCCGCGACTTCGACCGGGAAGTGGATGTCGTCCGGATTCCGTATGAGCGGGAGTACATCGAAATTTGAGGGGAGGCAGGACCGCGGGTCACTCGGCAACGCCGGTGATTCAGGTGGTTATCGGATAGCCACCGAAGTCATGCGTCAGCCTCCGGCGCGCTTTCCCGCGTTCTCCGCTCGGCGCAGGAATACCGTCGGATCGACGCGCCACTGCTCGTAGCCGATGCGGCCGGAATCGGTCAGACGGGCGATGTTCCTGTCGAGACATGAGGCGAGCAGACGGTCGGAGACCGCCAGCGCGAATCCGCCCAGCTCCCGGCGGGGGTCGCGCGCACCGATCGCGAACGTGCCGACGGATTCCGCAACGGCGTCCGCATTGCCGATCATTCCGCGAGCGACTGCATCGACCGCCCCGATGCGCAAGGCTTCCAGATGTGCGCTTTCCCCGTGGTAATAGATCACCTGCGGCATGTCCTCCGCATTCTCGGGCGGCTCCAGTTGCCGCCGGTCCACCAACTCCGGCGACGAGCGTGCCGCAGTGACGACAAACCGCCGGTCACTGCCGGCCTCCAGCACCTTGCCGGAAGCCAGATGGATTCGCGTGCCCGAACGCAGGGCGCCGTCCGGCCCGACATAGCCGGTCAGTTGCAGCAACCGCTCCTCCCCCGTGGTGCCCGGAACCGCGGCGATGCGGACCTCCGGCGTAAAGTGGCGGTAGCCGACGAACCGGCCGGCGTCCCCGGCACGTACCAGCAGGGTCTGGACGAACGCGATATGCCCCGAGGTGAAGACCACAACCCTCTGCCCGCCGGCGTCACGGGTGCGGTCCTCGCGGATGGTGATGCCTCCGCCGATCAGGTCGTATTCAGGGGTCGCGGCCTTGAGCCAGATGCCGAAGAACGCCCCGCCGACGGCGCGTCGGGAGAAACGGGCAGCGCCCATTGCCTCCAGCGCCGTCAGCAGAGCCGCCTCGTAGCCCCGGTGTTCGTGAAAGCCGGTGCTGCCGGGAATCGGCTCCGCGCTGTAGCTCACCGGCACGAAGTCGTGGAAGAAGCCGATCTTGAGGACCCGTCCCTCTTCCGTGCACGCATCAAGTCCCTGCGCAAGCGCCGCGCCGGAGGCGAACAGCATGGCCAGCACCGCCGCCCTGAGGGAGCACAAGGTCCACTCGGGACAACGGCGGCCGATCGGTATCGTGGCAAGACAGGCGACCCGGATTGTACGGTGGCAAGGCCTATTCATCAAAGGGGCCGGCCGGCAATGGCTCATGACAACGCCGTGCGCTTTCGGCAATAGCAGGATGAAACGATTTCCGTATCCGCCAGTTCCCGGGCAGTCTCGAGCCTGGCGTTGATCTCCTTCCATTCCTCCCGGGCCTTCCGGTGCTTCAGACATTCTGCCAGCCCATGGAGCGACCAGATATTGTCGGGGTGCCGGGCGCAGCGCTGAAGCCGATCGTTCAACCCCAGATCGGTCCGGTAGATCTCCTCCGCCTCCCGGTAACGGCCCTGCTCGAGCAGCAGCGCTCCCAGGGCATGACGGGGCGGGTGCATCCAGGCCCACGGCTCGGAATACTCCAGATTGTCGTCCCGCTCCACCGCGAGCGCGAGTTCCCGGAAGGCCTCGTCGTGCCGGCCCCGGTGATAGCACAACTCTCCGTCCATCATTTTTTCCGCGACGCCCAGAATGTCCTGGGCAGTGTTGTTGAAAAATCGCCGCTCGGCAGGAATCCGGCTGCGAGCCTCGACAAATTTCTCCCTCTCGTCCAGGGCGGCATCGATCGAGCCCAAAGTGGCATGGGCAATCGCTCGCGCGTAGTGATGCATCGCGGTCGACACGCAATACAGGTCCGGCGGATCCGGCATGGGCGTGTCCAGAATTTCCTGCCACTTCCCGAAGCGGATCAGGACGTGCATCGCCATGGAGTGGTATCCTTCCATCGTGATGCTCATCTGGGGCCGGTCCGGGTCCCCGACGACGTCGGGCGACAGTGTCGCGCGCATTTCAAAGGACGCCTCGAAGGCGGGACGGAACCGGCCAAGCAGCATGCAGACGTACATCATCATGTGCAGATCGTGGCATCGCGACGTGGTGTAGAAATTGTGGGGACCGGCATATTCGAGGTACTTGCGGTCGGCCTCGATCGCCTTCACGCTGACTTGCCTAGCCCTGTCGTACAGCCCGCACAACGCATAGATGTGGGAGGGCATGTGGTTCATATGACCGGCCTCGGGGCATAGCATGAACAACGCATCGGCCGATTCCATGGCGCGCTCCGGCTCATTCGACATTTCCAGGACATGGATGTGCATGTGCAATATGGCCGGATGAGGGGTCAGGCCGTCTCGCCTGCAGAGATCGATGGCGCGCTCGACAATCCGGAGGCATTCGAGCGTGTCGGCACCCGCTTTCGGTTTTCCCGTCTTCACATCCCACAGCTGCCAGGGCGTACGGATCATCATCGCCTCGACATACATCGCCGCAATGTCCGGATCGTCGGGAAACCGGCGATAAACCCGTCCCATCGCTTTGGCATAGTCGTCGTCCCACTGATCGAACTCTTCCTGGGAGACGGGATGGCCGAGAGGAAACCGCGCATCCAGAGCCCGGATCAGGGCCGCCTCCTGAAGGTCCGCCCGCCCGATCCGGTCCAACGCATGCTGCACGTGGTTGCGGCAAAGCCGGGTGCATTCGATCTGCTCCTGGGCACTGAAATCCCGCCAGGTGAAATTGTAGAACGGCCCGGCGGCATAAGCGACTCCCCAGTATGCCATGGGGCATTCGGGATCGTGCCTGAGCGCCTCCCTGAAACAGGCCAGCCCCTCTTCCTGGTTGAATGCGTAGCACCAGTTCAGCCCGCGGTCAAACCAGAGTTGCGCCTCGGGCGATGCCGTCGAGATCGGCCGGCGGGCCTCGCCCAGATTGAAGTCGGGATAATGGTCCATGGACATGGTCAGGCAATCAGGGGTGGCAGTGACAGTCGTCGGAGCAGACCGGTTGTTTCCGGAAACGGGAGCATCCTCACGCATGTCCACCGGCTCCGACGCTCTCTTCGGACTCGATTGCAAGCGAATTCGGACGCCCGGTGGCGATGGCAGTCACCGTGGTGCTCACGAACAGCTCTCCGTCTATATCGTGGTTGATGTGGTTGGCATCGTGCTCGATACGTGTTTCAACCGATGTGGCACCGGCTGCGACGGCCATTTCCTGCGCTTCCCGCATGGCCATCTTCACCGCCAGATCGACGGCTTGGCCCAGATCGGAAAACTGCATCGGCTGGCCCTTGTGGAACAGATAGAACACCCCGAACTCGGGCTGGGTCACGGTGATGTGGGAAGTCTGCACCACGGCCCCGAGCGCCGCGCCGATCGCGTTCGCCACGTCTCCGTGTTCGGGCAGTTCCAGACTGACACCAAGCCGTCTGGAGACATCGGGAAAATAGTCCGAAGCGGGGCCGCCGACGGCAATGACCGAATGGTTCCGGGAAAAGCTCAACTCGAACAGAGGATTGCCGGAGCCGACCGTCTCCGGATCCAGAATGATGTCTGCAAGCAGTCTGGTCAGCCTGCCGGCCTGGAGCTCGGTCAGCTTGTCAAGCTGATGCAGGCCGGCCTCGATCAGCTTCTGGCTGATCTTGTGCGTGACCAGGTCAAAGACCTGCCGGCTTGGTGAAACGGCATCGTCGGCCGGCCACTTGCCAAAGCCATACAGGTGCCGCATCTGCCGCGCCCAGATCTTTGCGCCGAGGACGGCGGCCTCGATGTTCCAGTGGTCGCTCATGCCGAGAACATGCGTGGCGTCGGAGGGCGTGAATCCGCTGTACACCGCAAGGCCAAGCCGCTCGAGCCGTGCCAGCGCGCGCATCATTGCACGATCCGTCTGAGCGAGCCGGTCGAGTTCGACCGGGCCTTCCTGCAGTTGTTCCCAGACCCTGTTCTCGACCGGATCCAGACCGCCGACCAGGATCTCGTTCTTCTGAAGCGGCAATGCGAACTTGTTGTTGCGGGGGCTCGGGGCGCCGCGATACTGGCTCTCGATGCTCCCGATCACCTGCGGGAACTGGTGGGCCAGGAGGCTGATGGGCACAATTCTGCGCTCGGAAATGTCGAGACCCGACTTGAACCGCAACTCGCTGTCCCCGCCAAGGCCGATCGAGATCACCCGGATGGCCTCGACCATCGGCCGCCAGTTCCCGATCCGGGCGCCGTCGTGGCACAGATCGGGCCGTCCGTTGGAAACGACGCAGATGTCGGTGGTCGTCCCGCCCATGTCGACCACCACCGCATCCTTTTTCCCGCTCAGGGCGCAGGCTCCGATGACGCTCGCGGCCGGTCCCGACAAAACGGTCGAGACCGGATACCTCCGGGCGGTCTGCGCATTCACCAGGGATCCGTCGCCCTTGACGATCATCAGGGGCGCCCGGATCGATTTCTTGTCGAGAATCCGCTCCACGGAATCGATCAGCTCCTGGATGTACAGGAGCATCCGCGCATTCAGCGCGGTGGTCAGGGCCCGTCTCGGCGCCCCGAGGCTGGTGGCCAGTTCATGCCCGCATGCGACCGGCTTGCCCGACAGCTCGTACACCAACTCCCGGAGCTTCATTTCGTGTTCCGGGTTGCGGATGGAGAACATGGACGACACCGCGAACGCGGAAACCCTGTCCCGATATCCCAGTATTCGCCGCCTCGCCTGCTCCGCATCCAGGGGGGCGGTCTCCTCTCCGGTTGCCCCGTGTCCGCCTTCGACCAATGCGATCATGTCACGGTCGATGATCTCGGTGAGTCCGCTTTGCTCGACCTGCTGGAGATTGTATCCGGCCAGCAGCACGCCGACCGGCGCGCCCCGGCCTTCGACGACGGAATTGGTGGACAGCGTCGTGGACAGCGCGACCAGACCGATATTGTCAAGGCTTGCTCCGGACAATCCGTCAATGGCGCGCTCTATTCCGGCGGTCAGATCAAACGGGGTAGTCAGGCTCTTGCATTTTGCAACGACATGTTTCGAAGGGTCGACGATGACCGCATCGGTATAGGTTCCCCCGGTATCTATTCCGAGCTGGTAGGCCATGAAGCTCTCCACGAGTAATCCGGTTGCAGATCTCACACCGTGTGAAGCACGATGTCCGATGCCGATCCATGTTGCCGGATGGTATCAGAAACGCCGGGACATGGTCCTGATATAGGCATCCATGTGAAATTCGGCGTGACGGGGATGATACCGGAACTCGCTGGCGTAGGGGCAGGAAAGTCGCGCCCGACAGGTCGTCTTGCAGGTGATGCCCTGATCGCCGACCAGGTGGGTGTAGCAGGCCTTCGCATCGTAGTCCCGATCGAAGGCGCCCACCGGACAGGCGGCCACGCACGGCTGGTCCGGACACCGGGCGCAGATATCGTCCGGCGCGCCGCCGACATCGATCTCCACTTCCCGCGGCAGGGCGATTGCAAACCGATACGCATGCCAGAGTCCGTATCGGGAATGGATCAGCATGCCGAGACGGGAGTTTTGCAACGCTTCGGCTTTCTTGGCCCATCGAAGAAACGGGCGATAGGGCGGGCCGCCAAACGGGAACAGCGCCCGGCCCGAAAGCGAGCGGGCCATCTCCGTTCCGATCCGCTCGCTCCAGCGGTCCAGGGAGTCGGGCTGCCCGTCGGCATACTCCCCGGACGAGGAAAAGGCCTCCCAGATCGACGAACCCGCGTTGCCGAACAGTATCAGCGTCCTGGCCGGATTTCCGTCGCTCACCTGCGGCACCTGGTCGTCCTGCAGGACGGGAAATCCGCCCCGTATGACCAGGCCGTGACGGTCTGCCAACGACGCGATCCGGTCAAGCGGCTTCATCGCGGCACCGGCTGGAAAAGGCGCTGGCCACGATTGGTCGAATGGACCGGTTTCAAATGGGGATCGGCAAGAAATGCCGTGTCGATATTCCCGCTTTCACCCATGACGCAAGGGGCGGCGGATGCTACTGTATGGACTGTTCAATCCGACGAAGCCGGGTCTGGGCGGACACGGTCACGGGATGGCCCGGAAATCTCTCCAGGATCGCCCTGAACGTCTCGGCGGCATTCGAGTAATCGCCGACATCATAGTGGATATACCCGATCTTGAGCAGCGCTTCCGGGACGCGGCTGCTGCCGGGATGCTGCTCGACGATTGCCTTGAAACCGTTCAGCGCCAGTTCGAACTCCCGGGTCACGTACCGGGCTTCCGACATCCAGTAATACGCATCGTCCGCAAGCTGGCTCGACGGCCAGGTGTCCACCAGCTGCTGAAATTCGCCGATCGCTTCCTCGTAGCGGCTTTTTTTCAGCATTTCGAACGCTTCCTCGTAGAGATTCTGCTCTTCCAGGGTAACGACATTCGTGCCACCGGCTACCGGTTCGGCACCGGGCGTACCGGCCTCCGGCTGCGCTTCCGTGCCGGTATCCGATGGCGGGCTTTCATCGGCATCGGATTCAGGAGCCTGCGACGAACCGTCCGGCACCACCACGACCTGGGTTACGCCGCCCTCGCCGGGGTCGAGCGCATCGCCCTCCTGACCGTCCTGCGGGGCACTCGTGTACTGTGTCTGCAGAACGCGCTGATTGCTCTCGAGATCCCCGAGGCGCCGATCAATATCCAGAAACAGCTCCTGCTGTCTTCGCTTGGCATTCGCATTGTCGAACTCCATCTGCTCGACGCTGTTCCTGAGCTGTTTCAGTTCCGACTTGATTTCATTCAACTGGTTCAGGATATGCAGCAACTCGTAGTTGATGGATGACTGCCCCGCGGCCGGCTGTGTTTCGTCCGCATTCTCGGTATCGGTGGCGGTTTGTGCGACCGAAAGCGAAACGGTTCCGGCCGCGCCCATCATCAGGACACAGACGGCGAGCGTCAACGCAGCCCCGCGGCCGGAAGGATTGCGCCTGGTCGGTACCTTGATGGGAACCGCGTTCATTTCACCCGTCAATACAGGATTTCCACACGTCGGTTCAGGGCCCAGGCGTCTTCGTTGCTCTCCAGCACAGCCGGCTGTTCTTCTCCGTACGAAATGATCTGGATTCGGTCGGACGTGATGCCGAAAGCCTGCATCACGTCGGCGACGGCTCGTGCCCGCTCTTCGCCGAGCGCAAGATTGTACTCCCGGGTTCCCCGTTCGTCGGCATGGCCCTCAAGCACGATATTGAGATTCGGGTGCGTGGTCAGGTTGATGGCGTGAACCTGCACAACCGACTGGCTCTCCTGGGTCAGGACACTGCTGTCGTAATCGAAATAGACCGTCTTGGGAGCGGTCACGGCATCCTGTGCGGATTGTCCGGATCCGGAATCCAGCGCGCCGCCGTCGATCTCTTCGGAAGCCAGGCCGGTGGCACTCGCAGATTGGGTATGATCAACGACCACGACCTCCTCCTCGGGCGCGGGCTCTGACTCTTCGGCTGATTTTTGCGGTGTCGAACAGGCAGTGACCAGGAAGGCGGTCGCCAACAGGGAAACCAGTGTCGTATTTTGTCGCATAGCGTCCTCTATCGATTCCGGGGAATGGGAGACCACGCAGGTTCTCTGGCGACGACGCCGTAATGCCTCAGAAATTGCTGGGCCTGACCGTTTATCGCCACGGTCGCCAGCATCGTCCGGTTTCCTACTGCGGTGGCATAGATGACCATATCCCCGTTGGGAGAAAAGGAAGGGGATTCATCCTGCGCCGTTGTCGTCAACTCTTTCATTCTGCGTTCGTTGAGAGAGTATAACCCAACTTTATAGCCGTTTCCCTGATTTGTAATCAGGACAATCTGCCGCCCGTCCGGGGAGAAGGACGCGCCGGCATTGTAGCTGCCTTCAAACGTCAATCGCTTCGGTTCTCCGCCGTCTGCGGACACGCGGTATATCTGGGGACCCCCGGCCCGGCCCGAGGAGAAGATCAACGTCCTGCCGTCGGGCGACCAGGCCGGCTCCGTGTCGATGGCGGGATGCCGGGTGATCCTTCTCGTGAATCCGGTATCGGTGTCGTACACGTAGACCTCCGGGTTGCCATCCTTGGACAGCGTCAACGCGAGCTTTTTTCCATCGGGAGACCAGGCCGGCGCACTGTTCAGTCCCTTGAATTCGGCCAGCGGCTCCCGATCGCCTGTCCAGATGTCCTGGACAAAAATGATCGCCTTGTTTTGCTCGAAGGACACGTATGCCATCCGGTCTCCATCGGGAGACCAGGTCGGAGACAGAATGGGCCGGGTGGATTCAAGGATCGTCTTCGGGTCCCATCCGTCCGAATCGGCGACCTGCAGCCTGTAAGTCTGGCCTGCATCGCCATCCCGGACATCCACGAAGGCTATCCGGGTATTGAAGGCGCCGGGGCGGCCCGTCAGCTTCTCGTAGATCACGTCGCTGATCTGGTGTGCGGCCTTTCTCATCTTGGAGGTCGGCACCACGAATTTCTGCCCGACCAGCTGGGTTTCGCTGAATACGTCGATCAGCCTGAAGCGGACCTCGTAACGGTTGTTTCCGATATTGACCACATCGCCGATGACCAGGGCTTCCGACTTGATCAGCCTCCAGTCCCGGTAATTGACCGCATCCAGGCTGTCGGGCCTCGAGAGGTGCTGTTCCCTGGGAATGACTTCAAAACGGCCGCTCGAGCGAAGATTCGATTCGATGATATCGGCCGGCTGCACCGCTTCGGCGGGGCCTCCCGATATCGAAAACGGGACAATCGAGATCGGAAGGCCCGAGTAGGCCCCGCCGGTCACTTCGATCGTCACGCCGTCGTCCGCCGCCACCGGGGCGAGATGACAGACCGACAACGCAATCGCAAAGCGCCAGATTATCCCCTGTATTCCATGTCGTCGCATTCTACTCATCCAGACTGTCCGGGTTGAAACGCAGGTTGAACTCCTTGATAAAGTCATAGTATTTCGGATTTGTCGGGAAAGGTAAAGGAGAAGCCTTCATTACCGCCAATTCTGCGGAATGGTCGAATTGCGGATCGCCGCTGCTTTCGGTCACGATGGCCGAAAGAACGTCCCCGTTTCTGCCGACCCTGACCCGAATCAGCACCTGCAATCCCTCTGTCTGCTGGGACGGCCGCCGCCAGTTCTCCTCGATCTCCTCCCTGATCTGGTCGTGCAGACTCGAAAGCGCCCGAATGGCCTGGTTCTTCAACCGCTCGGCCTCGGCCTGTCGAAGGGCCTCTTCCTCGGCTTTTCGCCGCGCCTCCTCTTCGCGCCGCTTCTTCTCTTCCGCCTCCTTTCGCTTTCGTTCCTCTTCGGCCTTTCTCGCGCGTTCCTGCTCCTCGGCCTTCTTCCGCTTGGCCTCCTCGGCCTTGCGCTTCTTCTCCTCTTCAGCCTTTCGGATGACCTCCTCTTCCCGTTTTTTCTGCTCCGCCAGTTCCTGGAGCCGGCGCTCCTCCTGTTTTTTCAATTCCCGCTCGATCTTCCGCTGGTTGATCTGCTCCAGGCTGACCGCATGGGCCTGAATGGCCGGCGCACGATCAAGCGGGATCTGCTGCTTGGAAAACGGCCACCAGAACTCCGCCAGCAAGAGCGCGATGACTGCACCGTGCAGCGCCAGGGAAAAAAAGACCGACCTTCCAACATAAAAGATGGTCTTCAGCTGTCTGATCATGCCGTTTCAGGTTCCGGGCGGATCGGTGACAAGTCCGACCGAGTCGACCCCCGCCTGTTGCAGCAAGACCATCAGTTTGACCACTTCCGAGTAGGCCACCCCCCCATCGCCCCGGACCATGAAGGGCAAGTCCGGATTTCTTTCCAGCACGATCCGGGCCATATTCCGAATCTCCTGCTCCGAGGCGGGCGTTTCCGTCTCGTTGTCGAAATAATAGTCCCCGTTGATATCCACCGTCACCACAAACGGCTCCTCGTCATCCGGGACGGGATCAGCCGGAGCGTTGGGAAGATCGACCTGGACGCCGGTGGTCAGCAACGGCGCCGTCACCATGAAAATGATCAGCAGCACCAGCATGACATCGATGTACGGCACGACATTGATTTCGCTCATCATGCTGTTTTTTCCCTTTCTCATGGGTCCGCACCCTATCGGTTGTTGCGCCGAACCTGGCGACTGATGATGCTCAGGAATTCCTCCATGAACACCTCGTAGCGATTGTTCAGGCGCTCGGCCGTGTTCGCGAACTTGTTATAGGCCATGACCGCCGGAATGGCCGCAAACAACCCCATGGCGGTCGCGATCAGAGCCTCGGCAATTCCGGGTGCCACCGTCGCGATCGTGATCTGCTGCATTCCGCTGATCGCCTGGAACGAATGCATGATTCCCCAAACCGTCCCGAACAGCCCGACATAAGGGCTGGTGGAGCCGACCGTGGCCAGAAACGGCAGATGATGCTCGATATTGACCACCTCCCGGCTCAAGGCCACGCGCATCGAGCGGTTGACGCCCTCGAGCAGCTGCGCCCTTTCCACGTCCGGGTTGTTTGCAAGCCGGCTGAATTCCCCGTAGCCCGCCATGAAGATGTTCACGATCCCTTCCGGGTCGCTGGCCTCTTCGCTCCACTGCTGATAGATCCGGCTGACCTCGCCTCCCGACCAGAATTGCTCCTCGAACAGGTCGGCCACCTTGTTCCAGCGTCGAAACGACGTCAGCTTCCGGTCGATCATGTACCACGACATGATCGAAACGACCAGCAGGATCAGCATGACCAGTTGCACCGGCAGGCTGGCGTTCCAGATTAGGCTCCAGATGGAATGATCCTGGATGACTGCGTCTTGAATGGGCATAAGCGTCGACCGGTGGATGGTTGTCTACGATGGCTGGGCGGAGAGCATGCGGGGAGAAAAGTCCGAATCGTCCACCCCCGCCATATGCTGGCGAAGGCCGGCTTTCAGGCGCTCGGGAATGCGGCAGGGCCGGCCCGTCCGGCTGTCTACCGTCGCCAGATCGATCTCGCCTTCCACGAGCCGGTCGGCCCCCCGCAACACCTGATGCATGAAGCTGACCCGCGCGCCCCTTATCTGCCGCACCTTCAGATTCACCTCCAATTCGTCATCAAGCCTGGCCGGCAGATAGTACCGCAACTCGACGTTGGTCACCACAAACAGCATTCCGTCCTCTTTCTCGATTCTGGTCAGGGGAAATCCGTGAAACCGCAAACAGGCGTTTCTCGCCCGCTCCATGTAGCCCAGATAGTTCCCGTAATAGACAACGCCCCCGGCATCGGTGTCCTCGTAGTTGACCGGAACCCGAATTGAGAAAGACCCGTTCTGACGCTGCATGCTCAACGATATGACTGCCACATGAATTCAGGCTGAATCCGGACCCTGCCGGTCCTCGGGATCCGTCGGGAAGAGTTCCTGCTGGTACGCCGCGGCATTCCGGGGAATCTCCAGGCCAAGATGGTGCCAGGCCGACCGCGTTGCCATCCGCCCTCTCGGGGTCCGCATCAGGAATCCGCGCTGGATCAGGAACGGTTCCACAATATCTTCCAGCGTTCCCCGTTCTTCACCGATCGCGGCGGCAATGCTGTCGATCCCGACCGGCCCTCCGTCGAATTTCTCCATGATCGCCAAGAGGTAGTTCCGGTCCAGAAGATCCAGGCCGATCGTGTCCACCTCCAGCATATCCAGCGCGGAGTCGGCCATTTCGGCCGTCAGGACGCCGTTGCCCTTGACCTGGGCGAAGTCTCTCACCCGGCGCAGCAACCGGTTTGCGATTCTCGGTGTTCCGCGCGATCGTGCCGCGATCGACTGCACGCCCTCCTCGTCATAGCCGGTTTTGAGAAGTCCGGCGGAGCGCTTGACGATCCGGGTCAATTCGTCCTCCGAATAAAAGCGCAGGCGCTGGACGATTCCGAAGCGGTCCCGAAGCGGCGAGGTCAGCAATCCCGCCCGGGTGGTTGCGCCCACCAGGGTAAAGGGCGGGAGATTCAGCTTGATGGACCGGGCCGCCGGCCCCTCTCCGATCACGATGTCCAGATAATAGTCCTCAAGCGCCGGATACAGGATTTCCTCGATGGTCGGATTCAGCCGGTGAATCTCGTCAATGAACAGAACATCTCCGGCTTCCAGATTGGTCAGAATCGCGGCCAGGTCGCCGGCCTTTTCCAGCACCGGCCCGGAAGTCTGCCGGAGATTGGCGCCCATTTCGTTCGCGACGATATGCGCCAGTGTCGTCTTGCCGAGGCCCGGCGGCCCGAAAACCAGCATGTGATCGAGCGTCTCGCTTCTCAGCTTGGCAGCCCGCATGAAGATATCAAGCTGTTCACGGGCCTTTGACTGGCCGACAAATTCGTCCAGGCATTCAGGTCGAAGACTGCGCTCGAACGCGCGGTCCTCGGGAACGTCGACCGGCTTGTCCGGGGACAGGATCGGATTCATGCCGGGTTCGTTCATCATCTCGACAAATGCTTGAGCGCGTTTCGGATCAGCTCGTCACGGGATTCGCTGGTCGCGCGAACCGCCTCGACGGCCGCTTCCGCTTCCCTCGCATTGTATCCCAGAGCCAGCAGCGCACTGACGGCATCCCGATACGCGTTTCCGCCATCATCTGCGGGAGGGTCGAAACTGCCGTCAATGTCCGAAACCTCCAGCCGGTCCCGCATCTCCAGGATCATCCTTTCGGCCGTCTTCTTTCCGATTCCCGGAACCCGCGTCAGCATTGCGAGATCCCGGTTCTGGACGCATTGGAGGAATTCCCCGGTACCCAGGGTAGACAGGATCGCCAGCCCCACCTTCGGCCCCACGC
Organism: Gammaproteobacteria bacterium; assembly: GCA_009841725.1. Classification (GTDB taxonomy): domain Bacteria; phylum Pseudomonadota; class Gammaproteobacteria; order Arenicellales; family Poriferihabitantaceae; genus Poriferihabitans. The sequence goes on along the minus strand of VYGS01000026.1, from coordinate 1,677 downwards.
CATTTACCTTGAGGAGAATCCGGAACATCTCCCGCTGGCGAAACTCGGAAAAGCCGAACAGCAGCTGGGCATCTTCCCGGACCACCATGTGCACATACAATGAAACCGGTTCTCCTTCCTGGGGAAGATCATAGACCGTTGACATGGGCGCCTCGAGCTCATATCCCACGCCGTTGACATCCACCAGCAGATTCGGCGGCTGCTTGTGCACAAGGCGTCCTTGCAGGTACCCGATCAAGAGACCGACCCCATGACCACTGTATCCGCCTCTCTCATGCCTGTCTCAGCTTGGTCTCGACCTGATGCGTATGAACGTGACAGATGGCACAGGCCAACGCATCCGCCTCGTCCGATCCGGGGGTGGAGCGCAAGCCCAGAAGCACGCGCACCATGTGCTGGACCTGCTCTTTGCGGGCGCCTCCGGTCCCGACCACCGCCTGCTTCACCTGCAGGGCCGTGTATTCGACGACTTCCCGCTCCCGCGTGACGGCGGAGCAGATGGCGCTTCCGCGAGCCTGGCCAAGCACCAGCGCCGAATTAGGATTGGTGGCGAAGAACACCTTCTCGACGGAGACGACATCGGGACGGTGCTCGTCGATCATCGCCCCCACGCCGTCGTAGATCATTCCCAGCCGGACCGGCAACGGCCGGCCCGACACCCTGATGCGGCGACTGTCCACGAAGCGGATGCCGCCTTGATCGGAATCGATGACGCCAACCCCGGTAGTGAGGGATCCCGGATCAATGCCCAGCACCCGCATCAAGCGTCCTCGGGGAAGCTTCCGTTGGAGAACACGTCCTGCACGTCGTCGAGTTCCTCCAGGGCATCGATCAGCTTTGCAACCTGTTCGGCCTGCTCGCCCGAAACCGGGGTCTCCGTGGCCGGACGCTGGATCAGCTCCGACATCTCGGGCATCAGTCCGGCCTCCTTCAGCGTCTGGCGGACCTGGTGAAAGCTTTCGGGCGATGTCGTCACCTCGACCAGCCCGTCTTCGCTGTCGACATCGTCTGCGCCCGCCTCGATCGCAAGCTCCATGACGGCTTCATCGTCCTCGCCATTGGCGAACACCAGCACGCCCACCCGGTTAAACAGGTAGGCGACCGACCCGTCGGTCCCGAGGTTTCCCCCGTGCTTGGCAAACGCGTGCCGGACCTCGCTGACTGTGCGATTGCGGTTGTCCGTGGCACACTCGACCAAGATCGCCACGCCGGCAGGCCCGTATCCCTCGTAGCGGATTTCCATGAGGTCATCGCCGTCATTGGCTCCGGCACCCCGCTTCACGGCACGGTCGATCGTGTCACGGGTCATGTTGGCCGCCATCGCCTTGTCGATCGCACTGCGAAGCCGGGGGTTAGAATCGGGATCGGCGCCGCCAAGCCTGGTGGAGACCGTGATCTCCTTGATCAGTTTCGTGAAGACCTTGCCGCGCTTGGCGTCCTGTGCGGCCTTTCTGAACTTGATATTCGCCCACTTGCTGTGTCCGGCCATGGTGCTCTTGCTGGGACCTCCAAGGATGATTCATGCGCGTGCCGCCACGACGAAAAGCAATCCGTCCGGCACGTCGGATAAACTTCACGATCATACCATCCGACCGGTGATTTCGCCATTGACGAAATTCCGGCGTGTAGCGAGCAAATGAATTGTCCGGTTAAGTAGCACATAAACTGTCCGGTTTC
>VYGS01000104.1:329-5275 GCA_009841725.1 Gammaproteobacteria bacterium | reverse complement strand
CCATGAAGGTGTTGTTGGTGTCCGACCCGTCTGCGGACAAGTCCGGGGCGGCGCTCGATGTTCACGTCGGCAACGGCTCGGATCCCGACGACTGGGCCGGACTGGCCCACTTCCTGGAACACATGCTGTTTCTCGGCACCCGCAAGTACCCGGAGCCGGGCGAATACCAGAGCTTCATCAGCGCCCACGGCGGCAGCAACAACGCCTACACGTCCTTCGATCACACCAACTACTATTTCAGCATCGCTTCCGACTACCTTGAGCCGGCCCTGGACCGCTTTTCACAGTTTTTCATCGCGCCTCTGCTCGAGTCGACCTATGTCGAACGGGAACGCTCGATCATCCAGTCCGAGTACCAGTCCCTGAAGAAGAACGAGTTCAGGAGATTGTGGGATACCGAAAAGACCTGGCTGAATCCGGAGCATCCCTCGTCCCGGTTTTCCGTCGGCTCCCTGGAAACGCTGGCCGACCGGGAAGGCATGACGGTACGGGACAAGCTTGTCCAGTTTCATGAAACCTATTATTCGGCAAACCTGATGGCCCTGGCCGTGGTCGGCAGGGAGCCGCTCGACCAGCTTCAGGAATGGGTCACGGGCAAGTTCTCGGCCGTGAACAACCGGGGCACTAAATTGCCGCGCCATGAGCAGCCGTATTTCAATCAGGACCTGATCCCGGCAAGAATCGACGCGATTCCCGAGAAGGAATACTACGGCCTGAGCTTCACGTTTCCGATACCGTCCACCTATGACGAATACGAATCGAAGCCGCTGGGTTATATTTCCCATCTGCTTGGCCACGAGGGCCCCGGGTCCCTGCTTGAAGTGCTCAAGCAGCGCGGATGGGCCGAATCGCTGAAGGCGGGCCCCGGGTTCGTGGATCGCGTGCAGGGAAGTTTCACGGTATCCATCGATCTGACCCGGGAAGGGCTCGGGCAGATTGACCGCATCGGCGATCTGTTGTTCCAGACCGTCAATCTGATCAGGGAAGAGGGGATCGAGAAATGGCGATTTGACGAGCAGGTCAGACTGGGCCAGATCGCGTTTCGCTATGCCCAGGAACCCGGCCCCGGGAGATTGGCGCAGTCGCTGGCGTCGAGGCTTCACCGGTACCCGCCGAACGACGTGCTGAGGGGACCGTATGTCATGGAGTACTATGACCCCGGGCGGGTGCGGGAACTGCTCGGCTACCTGATACCCGAAAACGTCAACATCCGGATTGTTGCTCCCGGTCTCGAGACGGACCGGGCCAGTACCCATTACGACGTGGATTATCGCCTTTCGCGCATTGATCCGGACACGGTTCGGCGATGGAAACAGGTAGCCCGGAATCCGGATCTTGCATTGCCCGGTCGAAATCTCTTCATTCCCGGGCGACTCGAACTGCTCGGCGCTGTCGAAGAGTCCCCGATTCCGCAGAGAATCGACAATTACCATGGTATCGAATTGTGGCACCAGTACGACAGCGAGTTCGGCGATCCCAGGGCGAACCTCTATGTCAATCTCATGTCCCCGGCGACCTATCGGAGCCCGGCCGACCGGATCATGACCGAGATGTATGTCCGGTTCGTCATCGACCAGTTGAGCGATATCGTTTACGACGCCTATCTGGCCGGACTCAACTACGAATTGTTTTCCCACTATCGGGGCATTACCCTGAAAATCTCCGGATTCGAGGAGCCGCAGGGAGAGCTGCTGAGGTCCGTGCTGGAGGCGTTGGCCGCCCCGCAATTCGAGCCGCGGCGCCTTGAGATCATCCGTCACAGTGTTGAACGGGAATTGAAGAATATCTTCCTCGAACCCCCCGCCAACCAGGCTATACACGAGATCTATCGCATCCTGATGGTGCCGTACTGGACCGAGGAGGAGCGCCTGGAGGCCCTGCAGCAGGTGGATGTTGCAAAGCTTGAGGATTTTATATCCCGCTTCTACCGGGATATACGCGTGGTCATGCTCTCCCACGGCGACGTCGATCCCGAGACCAGTCTGGAAAGATCTGAAATGGTGGCGGAGCTTCTTCCCGCAAACGAGCCGGGACAGCCTGTGCCCAGAATCGGTCTGAGGAAACTCGACGAGGGCGTTCCGTGGCTTCGCACGATCGGGATCGATCATTCCGACGCCGCATTGTCGGCCTACTTCCAGGGCCAGAACAACTCCCGGGAGGAAAGGGCGCATATGGCCTTGCTCGTGCAAATCCTGAGACCCCGTTTCTATAACAGCATCCGTACCGTGAACGAGGTCGGATACCTCGTGTTTTCGGGCTCTCTCGATATCGAAAGGTGGCCCGGCCTGTTTCTTGCCGCACAGAGTTCGACGCATTCCCCGGACGAGATTCTCGATCTGTATGAGGAGTTCCTCTTCGAAACGGCGGGCTATCTTGAAGAGATGTCCGGGCAGGAATTCGACCGGATAAGGAAGGGCCTGATCACCCGCATATTGAGAAAGCCGCAGAAACTGGCGGATCGGACTTCCGTGCTGTGGCAGGAGATCGACCTTGAGGAATATGATTTCGATACCCGAAAGAAGCTGGCAGACAGGGTCGAGAGCCTGACTCTGGACGATATCCGCTCGTTTTACAGGAGCCGTGTTCTGGACAGTTCGGCCCGGCTGTTCGTCCAGTCCACCGGAACGGCTCTGGAGGGTTCGATATCGGAAGGATTCGTCCCGGTGGGTTCCGCCTCGTCCCTTGACCGGGTTGTCCGTTAGGCATGGGCGTCAATCATGGGGTGATTCCCGGGCCGGATGCCGGAGTGCTGCTCGAGATGACCACGGAAATCGGCGAGCGGCTGGTCTCGCGGAACCAGACCGTCACGACGGTCGAATCCTGTACCGGCGGCGGAGTGGCCTACACCCTGACGAGGGTGCCGGGCAGTTCGAGATGGTTTCACCGCGGCTTTGTCACCTACGACAACCGGGCAAAAAGCGCGATGGTCAATGTTCCCGCGGATCTGATTGCCGCCCACGGCGCGGTAAGCCTTGAAGTCGCCGCTGCCATGGTCCGGGGTACCCGGGACATCGCAGGCGCAGACTACGGCATCTCGATTACCGGTATCGCGGGACCGGACGGGGGATCCGCTTCAAAGCCTGTGGGAACCGTCTGTTTCGGCTGGTTATCACCGGGAGGGCGGATCGTGACGGAGCGACGGCATTTCGAAGGTGATCGGGATTCAGTCAGAATCCAATCGATCCATTATGCACTCGGCAAGTTGCTCGACCTTGTCGGACAGGACGACTAGTTGGACATCACTTTCTGCCGGTCAGCGACTTCAGGACCTTTTCCGGGTGATCGGCCGCTTTCGGAACCTTTCTCCAATGCTTGACCACGTTGCCGTCCGGGCCGATCCAGACGGTTGAGCGTATCACTCCGACAGTCTTTCGGCCATACAGCACCTTCTCGCCGAATGCCCCGTATTCGGCCATCATCGTCTTGTCAGGATCGGAAAGCAGATCAAGTGGCAAGCTATACTTGTCAATGAAGCGAAGGTGCGAATCGGCATTGTCCGGAGAAACGCCGAGTACGACGGCCCCGGTTGCACTGATCTCATGCCACAGATCCCTGAATCCGCAGGCCTCCTTGGTGCATCCCGGCGTATCGTCTTGCGGGTAGAAGTAGACGATGACATCCTTTCCGCGGTAATCCGCAAGGGATCGGGATTGACCATGCTGGTCGGTCAGGATGAAATCCGGGGCCGGTTTTCCTTCTTCTATTGCCATGATCGTCTCGCTGGAAAAAAGATTCTGGGAGGTCGGACGGAATGGCCACTCATCACGGTCTGAAATGGACAAGAGGGCATTCCGTCTCAGGCGATTTTCTGGATATTTGAAAATGGCCTGTTGCACAGTGAATGCGGTATTTTACCTGAAATGGAAAGTTTCGTATTCCTCCATGGCCTATGGGGAAGGGACAATGCAGGCGTCTTCGCCTTGCTGGATCGGATCGGCAGACACAGTATATTCCCGTGAGACGGCAACGAGCCTCCTTCGTATTGGAGAGTGCCGACATGACCGAACAGCTTGTCGGCGTGGTGTAAAATTCCGGCTAACGGACAACGGTCGCAGAGCATGAGCCTGACATTTCTGGATTTCGAAAAACCGATCGAGGAACTGGAGCAGAAAATCGCCGAGTTGCAGCGTATCAGCCGAACCGGGGATCTCAGCCTGGAGAACGAGATCCGACGGCTGCAGCACCGCAGCATCGAGCAGACTCGGGATATCTTCTCCAAGCTCGGCGCCTGGCAGATCACGCAGATCGCCCGGCATCCGGAGCGGCCCTATACCCTGGACTATGTCGAAAGGATCGTCGATGATTTCCAGGAAATTCACGGGGACAGGATGTTTTCGGATGACCCGGCCATTGTCGCCGGCCTCGGCTTCATCGATTCCTTCCGGGTCGCCGTCATTGGCCACCAGAAGGGACGGGACACGCAGGAGCGCACATTCCGGAATTTCGGAATGCCCAGGCCGGAAGGCTATCGAAAGGCGCAGCGCGTCATGAAGCTGGCCGAGCGCTTCGGATTACCGATCATCACCCTGATCGATACACCGGGAGCGTATCCCGGGGTCGGCGCGGAAGAGCGCGGCCAGAGTCACGCGATCGCCAGCGCGATAGAGTTGATGACCCGGATCACCTCTCCCGTCGTGTCGGTCGTGATTGGAGAGGGAGGATCCGGCGGCGCGCTGGCGATCGGAGTTTGTGACCGTCTCATCATGCTCCAGTATTCCACCTATTCGGTCATCTCCCCGGAAGGATGTGCATCGATATTGTGGAAGAGCTCGGACAAGGCGCATCAGGCTGCCGAGGCGATGGGCATGACCAGCTCTGACCTCTTGCGCCTTGAACTGGTCGACGAAATCGTGAGCGAGCCCCTCGGAGGTGCCCATCGGGACTATGACGGCATTGCCGGTGCGGTCAAGTTGTCGCTGGTGAGGGCGCTGGAGTCCTTGAGTCCG
>VYGS01000104.1:0-319 GCA_009841725.1 Gammaproteobacteria bacterium | reverse complement strand
GCCTGATGGCGTTCGGGGCACACAAAATGCGCAAGAAAAAGCAGGCAGATTGAAGTTCTCCCCCGAAGTTCTCGGACGCATCCTGTTCAAGGAACTCGGCGTATCCCGGAGTCGACGGCTGATCGTCGCCTACAGCGGGGGATGCGATTCGCAGGTGTTGCTGCACGGATTGTCTGTGCTGGCCCGGGCGGAACGGAATTTCGCCGTGGTGGCCGCCCACTTCGACCACGGCCTGGAGGACGGATCGGCCGGGTGGCTCGAGAGTTGCCGACACTGGGCGGGGCTGATGGGGGTCGAATTCGTTTCCGAAAGCGCCGGT
>VYGS01000020.1:8922-24141 GCA_009841725.1 Gammaproteobacteria bacterium | reverse complement strand
ACAAAATCAACCTCAATCCATCCGATTACTTAACCGAATCGCGAAAGTCGGGCTACCGGGCGTCGGGCCGGTTTGCTGATACAATTCCGGCAGATTCCCGCTTCACCAGATACCCATGACCCGTCGACCTACACCTGCCGCAGACTTCGACTACATCGTCGTGGGAGCGGGATCGGCCGGTTGCGTACTCGCCAACAGGCTGTCGGAAAATCCGTCCCATCGTGTGCTGGTGCTTGAAGCGGGCGGCAAGGACTGGAATCCCTGGATTCACGTCCCGGTCGGATACTTCAAGACGATGCACAATCCGTCCACCGACTGGTGCTACGTGACCGAGCCCGACCCCGGCTTGTCGGGCCGAAGCCTGCAATGGCCCCGTGGCAAGGTGCTGGGAGGCTCCAGCTCTCTCAATGGCCTGCTTTACGTACGCGGACAGCCCCGGGACTACGATCATTGGGCAGAACTCGGCAACCGTGGCTGGGCGTACGAGGACGTCCTGCCATTTTTCAAGCTGTCGGAAGATCAGGAGCACGGAGAAAGCAGGTTTCACGGCGTCGGCGGACCGCAAAAAGTGTCGGATCTCAGGCTGAGGCGTCCGATCGCGGAGAAATTCGTCGCTGCGGCAATGGAAACCGGCATTCCCTACAATTCCGACTGCAACGGCGAAAATCAGGAAGGCGTCGGATACTTCCAGCAGACCGCATACAAGGGCTTGCGATGGAGTACGGCAAAAGGCTTCCTTCGCCCTGCCCTCAAACGTCCCAACCTGAAAGTCGCGACCAAGGCGCACGCACTGAGAATACTGTTTGACGGAAATCGGGCATCAGGAATCCAGTATCGCCAAGACGGAGAAGTCCTGACGGCTTCGGCCCGGGCGGAAACGATCCTCTGCGCAGGAAGCATCAACTCCCCCCAACTGCTGCAGTGTTCCGGGATCGGCGACCCCACCTTGCTCGATTCCCTGGGCATCCGGACGGTTCATCCACTGCCGGGCGTAGGCAGGAACCTTCAGGATCACTTGCAGATTCGCCTGGTCTACAAGACGGTTGACCGCACCCTGAATGACGAGGTCAACAACCCGCTCAAGAAGATGGCGGTCGGACTCCGGTACTTTCTGACCCGAACCGGCCCCATGACACTTGCCGCCAGCCAGGTCTACGTCTTCACACGCTCCCGTACAGATCTGCAGGATCCCGACATCCAGTTCCACATGCAACCTCTTTCCGCCGACAAACCGGGTGACGGGGTGCATCCTTTTTCGGCGTTCACAAGTTCGGTCTGCCAATTGCGGCCCTGGAGTCGGGGCGAGGTCCTGATCAAGTCGAAAGATCCCATGGTGTATCCGAAAATCCATCCCCGCTACCTTTCCGACGAAAGAGACTGCAGGGTGGCCGTCGACGCGATCAAGGTCGCTCGACGGATAGCGGCAGCACCCTCGCTTGCACCCGCCCTGAAGGAAGAATACGTTCCCGGCCAGCACTACCAGTCCGACGAAGAACTGCTCGAGGCCGCCAGAGCGTACAGCCAGACGATCTACCACCCGGCCGGAACCTGCAAGATGGGAAGCGACCCGGCCGCAGTCGTCGATGAGCGGCTGAAGGTTCACGGCATCGACGGATTGAGAGTGGCCGACGCCTCCATCATGCCGACCATCGTATCGGGCAACACCAATGCCCCGAGCATCATGATCGGCGAAAAGGCCGCTTCGATGATCCTCAATTCGTGAATCATGAAACCCCCGAGATTCGGGACCCCGGAGCACCGGCCCCTGTCAAGTGAGAATCCGATGCGCCGGCCTGAAATGAAAATCGCAAGGATCGAGACCTTCACGAACGAAGCGGTCGGATTCGTCCGGGTCACGGCGGAAACCGGAGATTTCGGCTGGGGGCAGGTGTCGACCTACAATGCCGACATCACCTCGACAATCCTTCATCGGCAGGTTGCGCCGCACGCGATCGGACAGGACGCGTTCGACATCCTCCGTCTGGTGACCCGAATCACGGAACTTGAGCACAAGTTTCCCGGTTCCTACCTCAGACGAGCGCTTGCCGGACTGGATACCGCCCTGTGGGACCTGCAGGGCCGAGTCAGCGAACAGCCGGTGTGCGTCTTGATCGGGGGAACCCCGGGACCGGTCCGCGCATACGCCTCATCGATGAAAAGGGACATCGAACCCGAGCGGGAGGCAAAGAGACTGCTTGAACTTCGGGACAGCAAGGGATTCGACGCGTTCAAGATCCGCATCGGTTCCGAATGCGGGCACGATGCCGACGAATGGCCGGGACGGAGCGAGAAGATGATCCGAACCATGGACCGGGCGTTCGGGGGACAGGCCGCACTCCTTGCCGACGCCAATTCCTGCTACTCGCCGGCGCGGGCGACAGAAATCGGAAAAGCGCTCGAGGACGGCGGATTCTGCCATTTCGAGGAGCCCTGTCCCTACTGGGAGTTCGAGCAGACCCGGGAGGTTGCCGATGCGCTTGAGATCGACGTCACCGGCGGCGAACAGGAATGTGAGTTGCAGGCGTGGCGCCGGATGATCGACGGGCATGTGGTGGATATCGTACAACCGGACATCTGCTATACAGGGGGCCTGTCGCGAACGCTGGAAGTGGCGGCAATGGCCGGGCGAAAGGGGCTACCCTGTACACCGCATTGCGCGAACCTGTCAATGGTGACGCTGTTTACCATGCATCTGCTAAGGGCGATTCCCAATGCGGGAGAATATCTGGAATTCTCGATTGAAGGCGAGGACTACTACCCCTGGCAGTACGGCCTCTTTGCTGATGATCCCTACTCGATTGATGATGGTTGCGCGATCGTTCGGGACACGCCCGGATGGGGCGTCGAGATCAACCCGGCCTGGCTTGACAAGGCATCCTATCGGCTGAGCCAGGATGAATGAGCCGATTTTCTCGCCGGATTACGTCAGCCGGCCCTATTGGTGGGATCGCACGTCCCGCCCGCAACTGGACGACTCCCCGTTGCCCAAATCCGCCGATGTAGTGGTGCTGGGCTCGGGCTACACAGGTCTGTCCGCGGCGATCCAGACCGCACGGCACGGACTTCAAACCGTGGTCCTCGATGCCGAAGACGCAGGATGGGGGTGCAGTTCCAGAAACGGTGGCCAGATCAGCATCAGCATCAAGTCGTCCTTCGGCGAACTCTGCCGCCAATACGGCCAGGATGGGGCCATCGCCCTGATGCAGACCGGAGCCGATGCTCTGGACTGGGTCGGGCAATTCATCCGGAAAAATCGAATCGACTGCGATTTTCGGCAATCAGGCCGATTCCAGGGCGCCCACTCGCCACGCGCTTTCAAGGAGATGAGCCGCATGATCTCCGAAACTCCCGAAACCATGAGAAACGGGGCCTATCCGGTCAGCGTCGAGCAGCAGAAAGAGGAAATCGGCACCGATTTCTATCACGGCGGGAGCATCAATCCCCGGTATGCCTCGGTCGATCCCGCCCGCTATCATCGGGGCATGCTCGAGCGCGCCGTCAACGCCGGCTGCGGGATCATCACGCACTGCCGGGCCACGGACCTCCACAGGCAAGGCGGAATCTTCCGCATCACGACCGCCAAGGGGCAAATCCGGTCTCGCAATGTGATCGTCGCCACCAACGGCTATACCGGAATCGCGACACCCTGGTTGCGGCGGCGGATCATCCCGATCGGTTCGTACATCATCGCCACCGAACCGTTGCCCAAGGGGATGATCGATGTCCTGCTGCCCACGGACCGCATGATCACCGATACGCTCAAACTGGTCGTCTACTACCGGGCCTGCCCCGACAGAAAACGGATCCTGTTCGGCGGACGGGTTTCCGTCAAGGAAACGGATCCGACGGCCAGCGCCCCGAGGCTCCGGGACATGATGCTGAAACGGTTTCCATCACTGGGCGGCATTCGGATCACTCATTCGTGGATGGGTTTCGTCGGCTATACCTTCGACCGGATACCGCATCTGGGCGTTCAGAACGGTCTGCACTACTGCATGGGATATTGCGGTTCGGGCATTTCGCTGTCGAGTTATCTCGGCTCCAAAACAGGGCTCAAGGTGGCCGGACAGCCCGGAGGCGACTCCCCGCTCGACAGACTGAACTTCAAGGGACGGTTTTACTACCGGGGAAATCCCTGGTTTCTCAAGCCGTCGATTTTCTATTACCGCTGTAGGGACCGGATTTCAAGCCGTGCGAACCGGTCGCGATGATGTCCCCGGCAGTCGGCCGTTGGATGGCCTGAATTCCCGAAACCCGCTTCCTCAAGATCGATCCGCGGCGCAACGTGGAGACCGGGAGGAGTCCGCTTGCGAGCCGGACTGTTCGCATTTCAAGGTCGGCGGCCGGCCTTGCGTTTTGCCCGCTCGTCGAGCCCGCGTATCCACCAGCCCAGCAGAAATCCTGCGAGCGCGGCTGCAACGAGCATTCCCAGCAGTTCCATAAACAGATATATCATGGTGGTTATCGATCACCCCATTCGCTGCCCCGGGACCGGGGATGTTGACGGCACTGACTCCGCAACACCCGGCTGGTCATCTCGGCGACTTTCCGTTGTCGGGGTTGATTCAACTCGCTGAAACAGTCATCCCCGGGGATTATAAACAAATCGCCGACATCTGGCTGACGGCTATCGGCGACACATTACAGCTCAACAGGCTGATCCGCGTCAGCAACCCTGAGAATCCATGCCGGACAACGTACCGTCGGCCATCATGCGAGCCAGGGTTTCGACATCACGCGTCATGGACCTCTCGTGCCCGATCCGGCCGACCACCGACCGGACGGAGTCGCGCAACTCCCGGACATGAAGTCCGGCCGTGTCGTCGCGATCGGCCAGTTCGAGAGCCTGAACAGCCAGCAGCAATTCGACCGCGGACAGCGAATAGGCCATATCCGCGCCCTTTTTGAGGGATTCTGCACGTTCGAACACATTGCTCAGGATGTCTTCCGTGCCATCGGCTCCGACACTGGGCCAGATGCCGGATGGGGCCAACTGTCGATGGCAGCGCGCCAGCAGGGACTCCGCGATCTTCAGAAGCGGAGAGAGTCCGCTGCGATTCGGCTGTGAGTCCACCAGATTCGACGGCAGCCCCGTAAACCGTCCGCTCAGGAGTTTCGAGATTCGTGAAACCTGCACAACGAGAGCCAGATCCAGGGCTCTGGACAGGGTTTCCATGGAAAGCAGCAGCTGGGACGAGAAGAATCCTCCACTGGACACGGCACGGCGATTCCCGATATCCACCACCGGGTTGTCGGTCACGGTGTTCAGCTCGGCATTGATCGTCTCTCTTGACTCCCTGAGCGCCATCTGAAGCGATCCGTGCACCTGGGCTACATTGCGAATCGAAAGGGGATCCTGCACCTTTCCCGGACGGCTCCCCCCAATGAACTGGCCCCCTTCAAGCAATTCCCGGAGCTGGACGGCGGTCTCCCGTTGATCACGGTGCTGGCTCAAGGCCATGATTGGCAACTCGATCATCGAAGGATTGTTGCCGATCGCCTCCAGGGTGACCGCTGCACAGCCTTGCATACAGTGATAGAGACGGTAAGCCGACAGGAATCCAAAGGCGGCCATGCTCGCGCCGAATCCGGCATGACTTGCAAGAACCAGCCCGTCCTTGGGTCCCGGGATCAGGGGTGACAACCCTGCCTTGTGCAACAGCGTCCCGGCATCCATGCGCTCGCCATCGGGACCCCACATCTCGCCCTCCCCGATCAGTGCCAGCCCCATTGTCGCCCCGAGGCACAGATCGCTTGCGCCGATCGAACCGACGCTTCCAACCACCGGAATCAAGTCCGCTTCCAGGCACTTGTGCAGCATTTCGGCCACCCCGGGAGATGCTCCCGAGGCACCGGACATCAGGGTGTTCAACCGGACAATCATGGCCCCGCGCACAATTTTCCTGGCAATCGGGGAGCCCACGGCGTGGGCCCGTCCCCGGATCGTCGTTCGGGAAAAATCGATCTGCTCCTCCGGACTCAGCCGCTTGTCGACCTGGGAGCCCAACCCGGTGGTCAGTCCGTACACCGGCAGGGAATGGGTGATCGCGTGATCGATGATGGTCCGGGCAGCAACCATTCTCTCGATTCCGGCCCGGGAAAGCCCGATAGGCAGACCCGGATCGCTGGCGTGACGGACCAGGCGGACAATGCCGAGATTCGATCCGTCCGGGGTGAATTCAGTGCGCTTCATCGTGTTGTGACGATTCGGTGCTCAATGAACGAAGAATCTTGCTGTGAACGACCAGGTATCCGGCATCCAGGTTCGGGAGATCCGCCCGAATCCGCTGATGCGCTTCCGGCAACCGATGAAAGGGCACGGACGGCCAGGCATGGTGCTCGGCATGGTAATTCATGTTCCAGCACAACCTGCGCACGATCCGGTTTGTGAGAGTAGTCCGGGTGTTCTGCAGCATGTCCGGGACCACGGGACACAGGGTGTGCTCGGACAGCAAGAACCCCCGCAGAAAAGGCTGTCCCAGTGCCATCGGCAACAGCCAGTATTCGACGATCGCCCAGGATTCAAACAGGATGCTGGCCGCAACCAGTATCGAGTATACGATCACGAACGCTCGCACTTCCTTGACCACGTCCGCGTATTTCCCGTCACTCACGTAGCGGTCCTGCCGGATGCCCAGGGCATAGGAAATCAACATCGTGAACTGCTCCCTCCAGTAGGAGAAGCCTGACATGTACAGCAGATAGTCCGTGATCGTCGACGGCTTGGATGCATCCAGTTCCGGATCCTGCCCCTGAATTTGCGTGTGACGATGATGGGCCATGTGGAAGCAGCGGAAGTACGAGGGCGGGAGCAAGAGAATCAGGCCGCAGACGATTCCGGTGATCCGGTTCCACGACCCGGAACGGAACGCCGTCTTGTGGATCGACTCGTGCAGCGGCGCAAACAGGAACGCAAGCAGGATCCCGACAAGCAGGGTCCAGAGAATCTGCAGGGCCACATGCTGCGCCGATGCGAGCAAGGCCATCGCAACCGCGATCATGAGGGTATGCGCAACGAGATACCGGATTCCCGCCGCATCGTTGCGACGTGAAAAATCCCGGACGGTTGCGGCATCCAGGCCTGGATTCGACAGGATATCTGCATTCATTGGAAAGGAGCCGATTTTCTCCAGAAGACGCCCTTTACGGCCGAATGGGCCGAATCGCTGGAAAAAGGATGGAAGGGTGGTTTAACATCGACCGTTCGCATGCCCGGTGGCCATTTTACATCATGTTTACATACCTGAATCCATCCGTCCGAGAGAAGCTGATTCGCCAAGACAAGCTCTTTCGCATCAACGCGGCGGGAGAGTTGCTCGACATGGAATCGTCTCCCACTCTCGGAGCGTTGGTCATCAACCTGCTCGGCCCGATCCCCCTGCCGCTGTCGATGCCCGAAACCTCCTGCCAGGCCCAATGGTATGCGTCGGTCCGCAGCACTGAACTCGATCAGGTCGAGGAATTGGCCGAAAAGCTTCGGAAAAACGAGGGGCAAAATCTCTTCGCCACCCTCGCAAGACCAATGGCCGTAAACAGTGTTCTCATCATTGGCGATGCCCTGAAGTCCGAAAACCCGCTCGTCAGGGTTCACTCCAACTGCCTGACCGGCGATGTGTTCGGCTCCCAGCGCTGCGAATGCGGCCCCCAGCTCGACAGTGCAATCAAGGCCATGTCCGAAGAAAAATCGGGCGGCGTCATCGTCTACATGGCGGGACATGAAGGCCGGGGGATCGGATTGTGGGCCAAGGCGGCCACGTATATTCTCCAGGACTCGGGCGAGAACACCTACCAGGCGAACCAGTCTCTGGGCCTGCCGGCCGACTCGCGGGATTTTTCCGATGCGGCCGCCCTGCTGCTCCATTTCATCGGGAATCGCCCGATGCGCCTGTTGACCAACAATCCGAAGAAAATCGATGATCTGACCCGGGCCGGCCTGACCAGAATGTCCGTGCAGAAGCATATTGCCGGAATCACGCCCTGGAATCGGCACTACCTGTACGCCAAGAAGGAGTGGGGACACCTCATCCAGGGCGACGATCTGGAAAACGGTCCGTCGGATTGAGTCGTCCCTGTCCGCCACCCATTTTTACCATGGCCTGTCACCGATGAGCGAGACGCTCAAGCCCAGCACACGAAAAGTTCGGGATTTCCTGCGCGCCCGGGGGCTGGACATCGTCATTCGGGAGATTCCCGAATCCACCCACACGGCGGCCGATGCGGCCAGGGCGGTCGATTGCGATATCGCATGCATCGCAAAATCGCTGGTGTTCCGCAACCGGGACAATGGAGAACCGGTCCTGATCATCGCGTCCGGCAAGAACAGGGTCGACCTTGAACGTGCCGGACAGGCCCTCGGAAGCCGGCTGGAACGGGCGGATGCCGACTTTGCCCGGGATCAGACCGGTTATGCGATCGGCGGCATTCCCCCGACGGCCCATTCCCGGCCAATCACCACGCTTCTGGATTCCGAGCTGAAGGACAGTCCGATCATCTGGGCGGCCGCCGGCACACCCAACTCCCTGTTTTCACTGACTCCCGACATGCTTGCGGACATCACCGGCGGAAACTGGGTCGATCTGGCCGAGCGTTAGCCGGTTTCGTGCAACACGATCCGGGGCATCCGATCCGCCCGGTGTCGGCATGAATGCCTCCCGTGATCAGGCCGGATCCTGATCCGAGGCGAACGACCGCTCCAGCTCGTCAAACGGCGCATTGGCTTCCTGAAGCGCCGCTTTCAATCCCCGCTTGATTGTTGTTTCCGAAAACCGGGCATACTCGGGAACGACCTGGGTTCCGAGAATCGCGAGGATTTCAAGGTAGTCCTTGTTCGCTTTCCAGAAGCCCATGGTTTCATAGACACGATTCATGTAGCTCTTGTGCATTCTCTGCATGTCCCTGGGCATCAGTGCCATCCTCCTGGCCACCTTCTGCGTCAACGCCTCCAGCTCGTCCCGCTTGCAGACCATCGTGATCAGTCCGCGTTCTTTCGCCTCCCGGGCGCTGACATCCAGACCGGTCAGGACCATCTCCTTGGCGGAATTCATTCCGGTCTTCCATGGCAATGTCAACGTAATGGCCGGAATCCCGTATCGCATCTCGCCCAGTCCGAGGGTCACCTCCTCGGAGAGAATGCTGACATCCGCCATCATCGCGAATTCAAAGCCCTTGCCGATGCAGTAGCCGTGGGCGGAGACAATGACCGGCGTGTTGATCTTCCAGATCGCGGTAAACTCCTCGAACTCGGCCTTGTAGTGTTCATAGTAGCCGTAGATCTCGCGGGGCTCTTCCGCATCCCCCTTGAGATCATGCCCGGAACAGAATGCCCGTCCGGCGCCGTTCATCACGACCACATTGACATCGGGATTCCGGTCGGCCGCATGCAGGGCCTCGGCGATTTCACTACAGAGTTTCCGGTTGACCGCGTTCAGCACTTCCGGCCGATTCAGGGTGATCGTGCAGATTTTCTCTTCAATATGACAAGTCAGGTGTTGGTAATTCATGACGGCTGCTACAGATTTCGGTTGATCCTGATGACGGCGTCAAGCGCAATCGGGGCCTGATTGCCGCGCAGCAGGAAAGGGTTGATTTCAAGCTCGGCCAGGGCGCCTTCCATGGACTCGGCAATGCGGCAGGCCGACAGGATTCCCTCGACCGCAGAAGCGATATCGACTCCAGGCCCGCCCCGCCAGCCCTCGAGCATCGGGAATATTCTCAAGGCGCTCAGGGCGTCCCGAATCTCCTGGCGGCTGGCCGGAAGCACAACGGTCCGGGCATCACCAATCAGGTTCGCAAGCACGCCTCCCGACGCCAGGACAAGACAGTACCCGACTTCCGGCACACGCCGGATTCCGACAAGCAGTTCCACTCCCCTGTCACGGATCATCGACTCGACTAGAAAGGCCTTGCACCGCACGCCGCCCTTCTCCAGCGCTGCGCTCATCCGATCGGCCTTCATGACCAGTGCCTCGGTGGATTCGACATTCAGCGAAACGCCTCCTATATCGGATTTGTGGAGCAACGGCGGATCCAGCGCCTTGAGCGCAACCGGGAATTCGATGTCCTGCGAAATCCTGCCGCCAGGATTCCACCGGATCCCGTCGGGCACGACAATCCCATGCTGGGCCAGGATCGATTTTGACTCCATCTCGTCGAAGAGTGTCGGGGATATCCCGGACGAAACATCCTTCGGTGAAAGGACCTTCACCGTGCCCGTCTCCATTCTCCGCCTGCTCTCGAACCATTCGCAGGCATGCGCAATGGCCTTCATGCCGTCATCAAACCCCTGAAGCGGCGCACTGCCCTGTGCAATCAGCATTTCCCGGGCTTGTCGGGGAAGCCCCTCGTGCGTCGGAGCGATGAAGGCCGACGGAAGACCGAGCGTTTTCGCGACCTTGCAGAATTTCCCGGCCGACCGGTACCAGCTTTCGTCCTCCCAGGTGTCCGCCGCTGGAAACGACATGCATTGCAACGCAAGATCGAATGCCTTTGACGAATCCGACAGGAATGCCCCGAACAGGGCCTCCTGATGATGGTCCGGAGCAAAATGGTCGGTGGCGATATCCAGCGGATTCTCGGCCGCCAGAAAGGGTTTGAGTAACGGCTTAAGGGCCGTTCGAGCCCGGTGAGAGAGCACTGGCAGTTCAAGCCCGTGCCGCTCCGCAACATCGCCGCCCGTTACGGCATAGGTTCCCGAGCTTGTTGCAAGCGCAACCCTGCGCCCGCTCAGGGGACCGGTGATCGTCAGCATTTTCAGCGTCTCGATGGCCTCGCTCGCCGAGGCGACTTCAATGAAACCCAGCTTCCTGAACAATGCCGAAGCGACTTCCCGGTCTCCGCTCATGGAAGCGCTGTGTGTCCGCGCTGCACGGGCCCCGGATCCGGAGTAGCCGGACTTCATCACCACGACCGGAATGTCCCTCCGGTACGCCTCAAGCGCATTTTCCGAAAGCGTTTCGACATCGACCAAACTCTCGAGATACAGGTTGATCGCGGTGACCCGGGGATCTTCCAGGATCACCTGCATCATCTCGGCTATGGAAACGCACGCCTGATTTCCCATTCCAAGGATATGGCTGATAGGGATCGACCGGTCGGAGCAACTGATGTCGGCAAGATAGGCGCCTCCATTGGACAGGACCGCCACGCCCCGGTCAAAGTGAAACACGCCGAGATTGTCGAGCATGCCTCCCACACCGTCCAGGAAATTCGCGATGCCGGGGCAGTTCGGCCCGATAAACGGCATGTCACGGGCCGCCTCGACCAGACGGTTCTGCAGCATCCTCCCGTTTTCTCCGGTTTCGGCAAATCCGGAGCTGTTCACGATCGCTGCACCAGCCCCGGCCCGGGCCAGATCGTCCACGGCATCGATGACCGTCTCGCACGGAACGGCGATGAACGCGAGATCAATCGGTCCCTCGACTTCTTGGGCACTCCGGCAACAGGGGATTCCGGCCAGATGATCTCTGCCGGGATTGATCACGCAAAGCTCGCCCGGGAAACCCAGTGCGCGGGTATAAGCGATCGCAGGCTCAAGCGCCGCCCCTCCCACAAAGGCGATCCGATCGGGTTTCAGAAGCCCTTTCAGCCCCTGCCTTTTCCGGTCGGGGATGCCCACTACCGATTGGCCCCGAACGGAAGAAGTATCCCCGGCATGCCCGACTTACAGGGACGGGGGGATGAGAACCATGCTGCCGACATGCCGCTTCATGAGAAATTCCTCCTGGGCTGAATGAATTTCACTCAGGGCGTATTCCCGATGTACCGCCGGCTTGAGCCGGTTTGAATTGGCGAGGTCCACAAGAGTTGGCATGGTTTCTCTCGAATAGATCGTCGAGCCGAAAAACGACAGGTTCTTGAGATACAGCGTCCTCAGATCCAATTGAACGATGGGCCCGGCAATCGCTCCGGCAACAACATAACGGCCTCCCCGCCGGATTGTCTCCACATACGCTGGAAACGCGTCACCGCCCACGACATCAGCCACCACCGTATAGGATCCTCCACTGCCGGCCGACAGGGCCTTGGCCGCAAGATTGTCCGCATGCCGGTCGATCATCGCATCGGCGCCCAGCTCCAGTAGCTGCCGATGCTTTTCCGGGGCCGCCACGGCGATGACCTCGGCGCCCAGCAGACTGCCGATCTGCACCAGAAACGACCCGACACCGCCCGAGGCTCCCGTAACCAACAGCCGATCGCCTGCTCCGACTCCGGCCAGCAACAGCATGTTCATCGCCGTCCCTCCGGAGCAGGGCAGCGTCGACAACTGGCGATCGTCAAGCCGGCATTCCGGGGAGACCGGCATCGCGTTTACAGCCGGCAGGCACAGGAATTGGGCAAATCCGCCGTCAAATTCCGCCCCGAGCAGCCCCAGGGAATCCAGGACATCCATGCTGCCCGGCGCATGCAGATACGGATCGCACACGACCCGCTGGCCGACCCGGCCAGGATCGATGTCCGCACCCACGGCATGAATGACACCGGCCACGTCCATTCCCTGGATCCTGGGGAACCGGATGTCGCCGGACCAGCCTCCCATTCCGTCTCCGAGCGTCTCCTCGCCGGCATCCGACCAGTCGCCGGTACCGCTTTGCACCGACGGGCTGTACCACCCTGTGCGGGTGTTGATGTCGGTGTTGTTCATCCCGCAGGCGAGAACCCGGACCAGCACCTCCCCCTTGCCGGGCTGGGGCACCGGCGCCTTTTCGGTGTATTCAAGCCTGTCAAGTCCCCCGTAGCCCCTGAGGTAGACGGCATGCATGGTATCAGGAATCGTAATCATGCCATTTCCTCCTTCATGGCTTGTTGACGGTCTCTTCGCCGCCGGATCGTTCTCATCATCGACAGGTGATCGTCCCGGTCCACGTAGGTCCCCTGGAGGTGCCTTCTGCCGGTGGCGGGATCAAACGATTTCCGTGCATGCAGGATGCGCCGGTTGTCAAAGACCACCAGATCGCCCGCCGCGAACGGAAAGATCATTCTGTAATGATCCATATAGGTCATTCCGAGGAAAATCCGAAGCGCGCGATAGCTTTCCCCGGTCTTTTCCAGATCCGCAATCAGCGGCGCTCTCGAAAACGACGCGAGTCGCACATCGGCCAATTCGCCGTTTTCGCCAAGAATCAGGTGCGGCGTATCCCATCGGTAGTCGAGATCTCCCGCCCGATTGGCATAGGTCCACTTCATCGCGGTCAGATTCGCAAAGGCATCGGGATGCATGCGCCGCATGTCCTCCCCCACGCGAAATCCGTCAACCATCACACTCTCGCCTCCTTTCGCTTCCGCCGCAATGCAATGAAGCATCTGAAGCCCCGGCGGAGTTTCCCGTGTCGGAATGTCCATGTGGGCGGCGAGCTCGTCGCTCGTGTAAGCGTTGCTGTCCGCATCAGGCCTGGACAGCACGTTGAAGACTCTTTCGAAATGCGTCTCCCGGATCGGGCCGATTCGGGCGGCAAACGCCTCCACCGTGTTCGGTTCGGCCGGCAATCCTCTCAATCGGGCAATTCCCGATACCCATACCGTTTCAAGAACCCGGTACAAGACCTCGTCGTCTTCCATGACAGTCGGGCCGTCGAATGTCGGCGGTTCATCCAGATCCGCAGCGCTCCACAACACTCTTTCCGGAAGCCGCTCCTCGGCCAGGCCACTGTGCGCAAAAAGCCAGCCCGGGTTGAACAGGCTGGAATGGCCCGCATGGCTCCATGTCACGAACAGCCCTCCTGCGCTGTCAATCGTGGCCGAGAGCGCGGCAATGTCATCGGGAATATCGAGCAGGTCGATACGCTACTCCCGCGTAACCGGATGAACGCATTGATCACAGGGACAATTGTCCCTGAGCCACATGGCATGGAAAACGCTGGTCCTGCCGTCGGACCATCGAACCCTGACATGGCGCCCGTCAACCCCCGCTTCCGACAAGGCGGGACCAAGCCGCCAGACATAGCTGTCAGGTGTTGGCAATGCGGATACCGTGCCCATCGCCACTCTCTTTGATCATTTGATGCGCATTATATTTCAACAGCCGGGCAATCACATACCGGATCATCGGATATTTTCCGGCGGGCAAAAGCCTCCATCGACAGAGGTTTGACGATACTGAAGAAAACACCGTCGCCTGTTTGTCGGGGTGCCTGCAGTTCGCGCGCCCTGTCCGGTCGACAGAACGCTAGAGCATGCCGTTATCCATCAGGACCAGATACAGCTGCCTCGGATTCTCGAACACGATTCCGTTCCAGTTCCTGGAGATTGCCGCCAGGACATTGTCTTTCCTGTCATCGATGAAAACGGTTTTTTCGGGCATGAGACCGAACCGTTTCTCGGCCAGTTCGAAAATACCGGGATCCGGTTTGAGGATGCCGCAATCGCCTGACAGCAGAACGTCATCGAACATCCCGACAAACGGCATTAGCGGTCTTGCCCGCTCATACTCTTCCCTGCCCCAGTTTCCGAGGATATAAAGCCTGTGTCCCCGCTCCTTGAGTTCCTCCGCCACCGAGACGGCGCCTGAAATCACCCCGACGATCATTTCATCCCACCTTGCCCAGTATGCAGAGATTTCCTCCTCCCACTCCGGGAAACGCTCCTTGAGTCCTTCAAGCAGGGGTTCGACAGGAGCCCCGGCACTGATTTCAGCCTGCGTCGAAGGACCCAGTACCCGGTCAACGATTTCATGAAGATTCCGGCCCGAGCGTTCGCACATGGGGCGATACAACGCCTCCATGTCCCATTCGACAAGCACGCCGGCCATGTCGAATACAAAAACCAGTTCATGATCGGGCGCTCTCACAACCTGTCCTCCGCAGCAGGCAAATTTCCAGCTCGGCGACCGTCGCGAACGGACTTCGCCGATATGCACTGCAAAGGAGTTTATCCCATATGCAATCTGACAGCGACATCTTCAGATTTTTGCCGAAGCTGCCGATTCGTGTTGAAAAGCCGGTCGACATGACAGATACTTCCGTCGGATCAACGCTTGGGATACGGAGGCAACACATGGCCTTGAATGCATCTCAAATCGAGTTCTACCGTGAAAACGGATACCTGATTCTCGAAAACGCCATCGACTCCGAAACCCTGGCCAGGGTCAGGGCGAAAATCGATGAATTCATCCAGCTGTCCCGTTCAGTCGAATCGAGCGACGCGATCTTCGATCTTGCCCCCTCCCATTCGCCCCGCGAGCCCTGTGTCAGGAGACTGAAGAACCCCCACATCCAGGATTCACTG
>VYGS01000020.1:0-8912 GCA_009841725.1 Gammaproteobacteria bacterium | reverse complement strand
TGGCGGAACCGTGCGGTTCGATCACTCCAAACTCAATTTCAAGCCGCCCAACAGTGATGCCGCAATCCAGTGGCACCAGGACTGGGGATTTTATCCCCATACCAACGACGACATGCTGGCCGTCGGCGTCATGATCGAGGATTGCACGCCTGACAATGGGCCGATGATGGTCATACCCGGCTCGCACCGCGGGGTCGTCTACAACCATCATGAAAACGGGATCTTCGCCGGAGGAATCAACCCCGACGAGCTGGGGGATCTGCTTGGCGAGGCCATCGATTGCACGGCTCCGGCCGGTTCCATTTCCATCCATCACGTGCGTACATTGCACGCTTCGAGAAACAATGCGACCGATTCGACCCGGCCACTGCTGCTCTACAGCTACATGGCCGTTGACGCCTTTCCGGTATTCGATCATTACGAAATCGAAGAATTCGATTCGAGAATCATTCGCGGTGCGCCGACGGTCGTCGGTCGCATGGAGAATCTGCCGTTTCGAATCTCGCAACCCCGAACCAGGGATTCGGATTCGATCTTCGACGATCAGCGGAGCCTTTCAAACAGGATAGGCTGAGCTCCGACGGGATCGGCTTCCCTGGACATCGGCGTCACCATGGATTTCACAACGGGGAGTCGGCCCAGCCGGGAACACTGCGAGCCCAGAACGCCGATCGTCCCGAATTCCGGGCCGACAGCCGGCGTCATGAAACCGGACTTATTGTTGCCCAACCGCTAAACTTGATACCCATGGCCGAGTTGTGGATACCGATCACGATCGTCGCGGGATTCTTTCAGAACCTCCGCTCTGCGATCCAGAAAAAGCTGAAGGACGATCTCTCCACGATCGGAGCGGCCTATTCCCGATTCATCTACGCCCTGCCGGTGGCATTGGCATACCTCTTCCTGCTGCTGCATGTCGGCGATCTCCCGACCCCCGAGCCGAATCGCCGCTTTCTGCTCTTCTGTCTTGCCGGAGGCATCAGCCAGATCCTGTTCACCCTGTCCCTGTTGTGGACCTTCTCGTACAAGAGCTTCGCCGTGGGAACGACCTTCTCCAAGCTGGAGGTCATCATGGTTGCGATCGTTGCCGCGGCAGTCCTGGGAGAGACAATCAGCCAATGGGCGGTACTCTCGATATGCATATCCTCCCTGGGCGTTCTGGCCCTGTCAATGGGCGAAAGGAATCTGTCGGTCTCCTCGCTGTTTCAGGGCCTGTTCAGCAAGTCCACCCTCCTCGGCCTGATGACCGCCTCCCTGCTCGGGGCATCCTCGGCGCTGTATCGAGGTGCCACGCAGGCCCTCGAATACGAACCCTTCTATGCGAATGCCGCCTACACGCTGGCCGTCTCGCTGGTCATGCAGACCCTGATCATGGGCGCGTGGATCCTGATGATGGAGCGCGGATGCATCATGGCGGTCCTCAGGCAATGGCGGTGGGGCGGATTGGCCGGTGTTGCGGGAGCATTCGCCAGCATCTGCTGGTTCACCGCCTTTACCCTGCAAAAGGCCGCCTTTGTCAGGGCCCTGGGACAGATAGAACTGGTTTTCACCTTTATCGCAACCGTCCTGTATTTCCGCGAAAAGGTGTCCTCCAAGGAAATCCTTGGCGTCATCCTGATCACTGCCGGGATTCTTTTGCTGCTGTTGCTGGGCTAGGCATCGACCAAAGACGGGCCCCGGACCCACCGCATTTACAGGGTCTTTACACTTTCCTGACCCCCTCTTTGCAAAACGTTTCCGATAATCACCCTGACAGACTTGTTATCCATAAATCCAATTTTCCCAAGGAGAACATCTCATGACCAAGCGAAATATTCTGATCATTACGACCGCAGCGATCCTGGCCGGATCTTCAATTGTCTACGCCGGCTCAAAATACTGGAAACACGAACACGGGCACGGCCATCGCCTTGATTCCGATCATGTTATCGAGCGAATCGTGTCGAAAATGGACCGTCATCTCGAATTGAGCGACCAGCAGGAAGCCGAAATCGGCCTGATCCTTGAATCGAACACCGACGCACTGGCCGACCTGCGGGAGTCCGGACGGTCAATTCGAAATCGAATGCTGTCGCTCGATCCCGAATCGGAGTCCTATCAGGGAGAGGTCCAGGCGCTGGCGAACGAGTTGGCGGCCCTGGTCGAGGAGAAAACCCTGGCCACAGCCGGCGTGGTGAAAGAGGTGTACGGAATTCTTGAACCGAACCAGCAAGCCGAGGCCAGGGAAATCCTGTCGAAGCGATTCGACCGCCGGCACCGAACAGGAGAGTAGGCAAAGCCCCGGGCACGGACTGCCCGATCATGGACGAAGCCCCGCCGGCATTTTGCCGGCGGGGCCATTCGTGCTAGCCTACGGACACGACACAGACCGCCTCTCCATTGAATCGTCTCGAATTCGACTCTGCTCCGATACGACTGCTCCTTGCCGACGATGACAAGGTCCTGTCCGGAATGCTCAAGGAATATCTCGAATCGGAACAGTGTCGGGTCACGACTGCATCAAACGGCCATGAAGCGCTCAGGCTTCTGGGGGAGAGGGATTTCGATCTCCTCGTCCTCGACATCATGATGCCCGGTCCGTCCGGAATCGAGGTCCTGAAGCAAATTCGAACAACCCGCTCAACGCCCGTTATCATGCTGACCGCCAGAGGGGATGATCTTGACCGGATCATCGGTCTTGAACTCGGCGCCGACGACTATCTCGCCAAGCCCTGCAATCCAAGAGAGCTTTATGCCCGAATCCGGGCTGTCCTGAGGCGGAGCGTTCCCCCGGCGACTCACCGACAGCCGGAAATCGACCTCGACGATCTGCACATGATTCCGGACAGGCGGGAACTGCGGATTCGGGCTTCCGGGAAATCCGATGGTCATGGCCCGGTTTCGCTGACGCAAACGGAGTTCGACCTGCTTTACCTGCTCCTGCAACATGCCGGAAGTCTGGTCAGCAAGTCCGAGATTTCCGCCCGAGTGCTGGGAAAACCCCTGAGCCAATGGGACCGGAGCATCGACATGCATATCAGTAACCTTCGAAAAAAGCTCGGCAAGCACCATAACGGGCGGGAACGGATTCAGACCCTGAGAGGAAGCGGGTATATCTACCGGGCCCGCGCGAACGAACCATGAGAGCGCTCTTTACAAGAGTTCTTTTGCTGCTGCTCGGATCCTTCCTGGTCGTGGCCATCATTTCTGTACTGCTCTTCAGGTGGATCAGCCATGAAATCGGTCCCGGCCACTTGCGTTTCGACAAGTTTTCCCGGCACATCGCATCGGAACTGGTGTGGGAGCACGAGCACGGCGATCTGGAGCGGTTCAACCGACGCCTGCGAAGAAGGCACAATGTCGAATCGTGGATCATGGACGAGAACAATCGACCGGTCAGCTCCCGGTCCCCGCCGGCCGACATCCTGGAATCCATCGAGTCTTTCCCGGCAATCGTCTATCCCCTGCGGGACGGCTCCGGTGACCGGGGCTTCATTTTTGCCCACGAGGTCCGGGGAGACAGGCAAGGCTACCGGGTCATCATGGCTTCTCTCGGGCCTCACGAACCGGCCCGGAATCGGCTCATCCTCTATTCGCTTCCGGTATTTGTGTTCATTGTCGGATTGCTGTCTGCCAGCGTTCTGCTCGGCTATTGGGTGCTGAGGCCAGTAAGCGAGATTCGCAAATCGACCGGCGCCCTGTCCGAGGACAACCTCGAAGTCAAGGTGCCCGATACGATTACCCGCCGAAACGATGCATTCGGGGAACTTGGCCGTGAATTCAACCGCATGACGGAGCGCGTCAGCCGGACTGTCTCGAACCAGAACCAGCTCTTGAGGGATGTATCCCACGAATTGCGCTCCCCGCTGGCCCGAATCCAGGTGGCCGCCTCGCTGTCTGAACAGAAAACCGGAAGGAGTTCCGAACTGGTGCGGATCCAGGACGAGGTCGAGCGGCTGAACAATCTGATCGAGGATCTACTGACACTGTCACGGCTGAAGAACGAAGGGCGCGTCAACATGTCGAAGATCGATCTGATGCAGCTTGTCGGGGCGTTGGTGGAGGACGCGAACTACGAATTCCAGCAACACCGCCGACAGGCGGTGCTGTCCGGGCCCGGAAGGCTTCGGATCGTCGGCCATCGCGAGCTGCTGTCGGGCATGTACGAGAACGTCATTCGCAACGGATTGCGCTACACGCCAGACGGAGAATCGCTGAAAGTCGAATGCCGCCTGGACGGAAAATGGGCGGTCGTTTCCATTTCCGATAACGGACCGGGCGTGGACGACGCCGACATCGAGCGCATATTCGAGCCCTTTTTCAGGGCCGACAAGGCGAGGGACACGTCATCCGGTCACCACGGGATCGGCCTTGCCCTGTCGAAAACGATTGCCGACATTCACGGCGGTCGGATCCATGCCAAAAACACACCCTCCGCAGGGCTGTGCGTGACCATCGAGATTCCCCGGTCGACTGCCGGAGACGGATGAGCCCGAGGCGATCGGCTATCGGTCGCGCTTGACCAGCTTCCTGCCGGTAATCATGGCAATAACAAGGTTTTCCCGCTTCCAGAACCTGTAGAACACCATGATCCCGATATGCAGGGCAAACAGAACCAGTATCGCTTTCGCTCCGTAATGATGGAGTCGGGTCGCAGTGCGGGTTGCGGAAGCGGATACCGACGAGGCCAGCGGACCCTCGAAGAACAGCCCGTCATCCTCGGCCATCAACCCGGTGGTGACTTGCCAGAGCAGGCACAGCAGTATGGCGATAGTGGCCAGCCCTCCCATTGGGGAGTGTCCCCGGACGCCGCTCGGCTCCCTTCGAAACAGCGTCCGGATATAACCGAGCAGCGCCGGAATTCCGGGCAGCAGGACGGAAAAGCGAACCGGGCCGGATCCCGCAAACCCGATCAAGATCCGCACAAGCAACAATGTGCCCGTGCAATATCCCGCATAGAAGTGCCATTGCATGATCGTGAAGGTGCGAAACTCCCCCAGCAACCAGCCGGAAATTACCGACAGGGCCAGCAACCAGTGCCAGACGCGTATGGGAACGTCCCATATGTACTGATGGGTATACTCTTGATGCATGCCGGAAAGTCTCACTCGTCTTCGGCCACGTTGCACCCGTCGGAAAAAGTCCGGATTTTCATGGCAATGCTGCGCCGTGCCAGACATCCGACCGGATGCGGTCTGCCGTCGACAGCTTCAAATCCGGCAGGCAGGGAAAAAGGCATCAGTCCGAGACTTCTCTCTCGCCCGAGCTTCCGTGACGGATACCACACCGGCGACGTCGGGCTTCTGAATGCCGGAAATCGCTATTCCGCCCGGTAGCTCTCGTGACACCCCTTGCAGCTCTGTCCGAGCTGCCCCACTGCTGAACGAAGGGCGCCGAGGCCCTCTCCGGCTGCATTGGCCATCTCATTGACCGCATCGGCATAGGCCATGCCCGCTTCCTGCGCGCCTTCGGGATCAAGCCACAGTTCAGGAAGCGACCTGCTCTCATCGGGGTAGTTTTCGTAATCCGACTCTTCCGGCCACATTCCCCTGCCGGTCATCGCCAGTTCGGCCTTGAGACTGCCTGCAAGGGCGCTTGCCCATTCGGAATCGTATTCGATGTCCCCCTTAGCCATGCCGAACAGGGGGCCGGCATACCATGAGCGCAGCACCATGGCGGCTTGCCTCGCCTTGATTGCCTTCTTGACCGGATCCTTTTCGGCCGCATGTGCCTCATGTGCCGTAACGTTGGTCATCGCCAGCGCGGTCGACATCAACATCAGCAAAAGTGTTTTTTTCATCGCAGAATCCCTCGTAGATAAATCGAATGTCGAATACTGCCGATTTTCGCACGGATGTTGCGGAATTCACAATATCCACCGACCATTATAATGAATCCGGTTTCAGAGAGGAAATTCCGTGTTGTCGAAACGGGATGGAGAAGCGATCATCGCATCCAGACCTTTGACATGGCCGACCAGCATTTCGCGGCACCCTGAAGCACGGAATGGCCAGGAACAAATTTCTCCGGCATCGGTGCCCCGGACTGCGTTTCACTCTGGTCACGGAGTCCGGGGACCAATGACGGCATTCATCCATTCGCGGTCCGTTTTTCTTCAAGGTACGCGGGCGGTCAGGACGGCAGCGCTCCTTGATCATCCCTGACCAGGGAAAAAACCGTCAACAATGCCCCGACACTGTAGGTCAGCAAGCCGGCCAATGTGAAACCGGAAAGCCCGACCCGGCCTTCGACGATCTGCATGCAGAACACCACCAGCGGTCCGAGCGCGGTGATCGTGCTCAGCAACAGGACGCTTATGCTCGAGATCGCCTTTTGCATGGCAAACAGGGGAAAGGCCATGATCACAAGCCCGATGAGGATTGCGGTGGCCGCATCGCCGGCCTCCACCGGGCCCTTGTAATCCAGTTTCAGCAACCACCCGAATGCCGACAGGGCGATATAGGCCAGAAACCTGAATGCGAAGACCGATACCGGCCCAAGCCCGTTGTCGTTGAGGGTCTTGCAGTGGACCAGCATCAGCGCAAATGCGCCCCCGGACAATGCCGCACAGGCCAGTCCCGCGATTCCGGCAGCCTGTGTGCCGCGCACGAAGCCCGAGAGCCCCACGATCGTGGAACCGGCCAGAAACAGGATTCCGGCGACAATCAGCAAGAGCCCGATTCTTTTTCGTCCGGTATCCAGAGAGACCGGTTCCCCGATTCCCAGGCGGGCCAATCCGATCGCGAAGATCGGCATCGCTGCGGACGACACCGTAAAGGCCACCGCGGGTTCAATCAACTGAATGGAGAACAGGTAGAATATCCATCCTGCCGCGGTGGAGCCGTTGCATGCGGCCAGGCCCGGCAGGTTCCGCGCACAGAGCCTGATCTGTACCGGGTCGAACACCGAAAGGCCCAGAATCAGAAACAGGGTGGTGATTCCGAAAACCCAGAATCCCAGATGGAATGAATCCATTTCCTGGAGCACGGCGCCGAAAAACACCGACTGCGCGGATTCGAGCAGAATGTACACGGCACTCCAGGACAGGCCGACCAGCAGCGAGAGACTGGCCCCCATCAGGCAACAGGGTTCCCGTCTTGGGCCGTATCCGGTACCAACACCAGTCTGGTCACGCCCATTCAGCCCCGCATGTCTTCGAACCCGGACAACAGCCTGCAAGCAGGATCACAATGCCGGAGGCTGTACCCTGATGGATTCGCGATTTCGCGCAAATCCAAGACCGTGGACAAATTCGAATGTGACCGACAATCCATCTGTCGCGAGCAAGGCTTCCAGATTGTCCCGAAACCGCATGTATCGTCGCTTTCCGGTCAGGGACTTTCGTCTGAATGAGTGAATGTTCGCGAAACCGCTGCAACGCAGGTCCCGCACCAGCGTATCGTAGTCGGGATAGTCGATCGAAACCCATTCCGTATCCACGACGGGACGGACCAGCCCGGATCGCAGCATTGCGTCTCCCAAGTGGTGCATGTCGACGAACGGATGTACATGAGGCAGGTCATCTGCCCCGGCCCATGCCCGGGCGACTTCATTCAGGGTATCGGGGCCAAAGGCGGAAAATGCGAACAGGCCGTCCTCGTTAAGCCGCTCCCGCGCGTGTTCCAGCAAGCGGCTGAAATCGCCCCAGGAAGGAAGCAGATTCAGGACGATGCCGTCATAGGATTCGTCCGGGAGACCGCGATAAAGATCGAGACGGTCCTCAAGACAGCGATACGCCGATTGCCTGCGAAGGCATCCGGCACCGGGCAATGTCCATTGCTGATGGCTGAAATCGATCACCAGGACACGCCTTCCCCGCCAGCCGAGATCCCCGATTCTCTGTTCAAGACCCTCCCGGGTCCGTCCCAGCAAGTGATCGACGTTGAAACGAGGATCGTGGTTTCTCGTCATGATCCCCGGAATCGCCTGTATGTCAATATCCATGGGCGAGGAGGATTGGGTCACGCAGAAATCGGGAGGCGGGCTCCGTGGTGAAACGATGCAAGACAGACAGTCAGGCCGGCTTGATGCGCTCGATCCACGCCTCGCCCGCGACGCCGGTCTCCTCGAGATTTTCGCCCGGTCCTCCCCGGTCCACGACGAGAAATTCCTGCACGCTCTCGATCACGATATTGAAGTGATGCCAGGTATTTCGATACAGGTTTATACCCTGTTCACCGTTTGTCAAGAACAGTTCGAGATCTTCCGCCCGGAGCGAGTCGCCCGATCCTGCGACCAGCACCAGGAACGGCTTTGCCTGAAGAGGGACAAACGCCTGGCTTCCCAGAGGGTGGCGCTCCATGGTCGTGACCCGATGTGGCAACGGCAAGGGCGCAGTCCTGAATATGTTTCCGATCGGGTAGCCGCCCCGACTCGACACGTCAATCGTGAACAGCTCATGGTAGCGCGTTGTCAGTCCCCGGTTGATTGAGACCGGTTTCGCGTTGGCGGTTTCGACAACCTGTCCGTATGGGGCGAATGCCCGGGCCGTCAATGCTTTCGGTACCAGTATCACCTGCACTCGTGCGGACCGGAAACATCCGCATTCAGTCGAATCCGGCTCAGCCCGCCGTCCGGATAGATATTGACACGGACATGTGTCACCGGCCCGATATCCACGATCTCCTCAGCAAAGCGGTGCTCCATGTCCGGCTCAAGCCGGGTTCTGGGAAGCAATTCCTGCCATTGGAGGCTACTGGCCTCCAGCGTTTCCAGGTCAACCTGTGACAGGTGCGCGCCCAGGATATTTAAGCTTTCCGGGTAATTTCCCTTGAAATGCGCCGTGTCGACAACTGCTTCGCGCACGATTCCGGACCGGGCCAGCGCGATCAGCACCCAGTCGTTTCCCGGCTCCCTGCGGCGCCGGGGTTCCCATCGATCTCGCATGTTGACCCCCCGGCCCGGGATGAGCAAATTGCGGATGGACCCGTAAT
>VYGS01000061.1:13972-24171 GCA_009841725.1 Gammaproteobacteria bacterium | reverse complement strand
CTACGCTTCGTGTTCCAGCACCGCTCGCACCTGTTGCTTGCCGACACCGGGAAACCATTCGACGAACTGGTCGACGGTCGCTCCATTGGCGAGATTCTCGTACAGGGCGGACAATGGTATTCGCGTTCCGGTGAATACCCATGCTCCGCCCACTTTTCCCGACGTTTGTTCGACAGCCGGGCATGTGTCCCAGTTTGTCATTTCATGTCACCTCCTCATGGACATTCAAGATTATCACCTGCACGCTTGACACGGTATCCTGACCGTTCAGCAATGCCGATCAGCCGATGCCCCGCCTCTCGCGTATGATGTCGACGAAAAAATCCGTTTCCCGGGTCAGGGCGTCGATTCGCGTGGCCTTCTGCCGAAACCCGTGCCCCTCGCCTGGGTATTCATGGTACGCGTGTCGGATGCCCTTTTTCCTGAGCAGTTCCACCACCTCTCGGGATACTTCCGGCGGAACGACCCGGTCATCGCTACCCTGGAACAGAATCAGCGGGCAGTCAAGCCGGTCCATCTCGAAAATCGGCGAGCGCATGGTGAATCGGCTTTCCGGGCTCGCCGCCCGATTTCGGTCGAAGGTCTCGCCAACCAGCCTGTCAGTGTAGCGCGATTCGAACCGATGGGTGATCTCGCTCAGGGTGATCAGGTTACCGATCCCGTAGTAACTCGCTCCGGCGCAAAACAGCTCGCTGCAGCGCGTCAGGGCACGCAGTACCGCATATCCCCCTGCACTGCCGCCGCGGATAAACACGAGATCCGCATCCACCCTGTCCTCGTCGATGACATGGCGGATGCCCGCCACGATGTCGTCGCAATCGTCGATACCCCAGTTTCCAAGCAGGCTTTGCCGGAAAGTCCTGCCGAATCCCGTGCTACCCCGGTGATTGATGTCGAGCAATGCGAAACCCAGTGAGCAGAAATAGTGCCGGATTCCCGCGTATTCCCGGCTTGAGCGGCCCGTCGGACCGCCGTGCACCATGACCACCAACGGCGGACGCGTCCCGTCATGGCCGCAGTATCCGGGATGGTGCGGCCGATAAAAATAGCCATAGGCCACCTCGCCCCGGGTGGTCGGGTATTCCACGAATTCGGGAGAAGGCGCGTCCTTTCGGATGGCCGGGGCCGGACAGCCGGAATCCGGCTCAACGCCGGCGGAACCGGCAATCCGCACGATTTCGGGAATCCTG
Source organism: Gammaproteobacteria bacterium (assembly GCA_009841725.1). Classification (GTDB taxonomy): domain Bacteria; phylum Pseudomonadota; class Gammaproteobacteria; order Arenicellales; family Poriferihabitantaceae; genus Poriferihabitans. Next base: position 22,981 of record VYGS01000061.1, on the reverse strand, counting down.
TCCTCGTGGTGGGTTACGCATATCAGGGCTCCGGAATCGTCCGGTCCGAGGTGGCTGTAGCCGGCCAGTCTGTCCGACAGGCTCCGGCATGTTCCGGCTTTCGTGTCCAGCCGGACAATCCGATCGCCGTCCCGCTCGGTCAGAACCGCGGCGACCGTACCGGCCTCTAGTTCGCACCATCGGCGCTGCCCGAACACCCAGTGCGCCTCCCCGAACTCCCCCTTCTCGTCGCTGATCCGGCTGACCTCCCCCGAAGCCGTGTAGCGGTAGAAATTCCAGAAGTCGCATTCGGGATTGTCGCTGACGAAAATCAGCTCGCCGTCATCAAGAAACCCGCTCTGGCAGACCGACCACTCTTTCTGGTCCACGACGGCTGCCGGATTTTCGATGGCGACGGGATCGCCCGCACGGATGTCGGCACACATCAGCCGCGTCCGGTCCCACGGCATGTCGGGATGGGACCATTCGATCCAGGCAAGCCGCCCGCCGTCGGGAGAAATCGCCGGGCCGGCATAAAAATCCGCCCCGGACACGAGCGGGACGATCGACCATCCGGCTCCGGATTCCGGCTCCAGACGTACCGCCACGATCCGGCAGGAGTTTTCGCCTGCCGGATTCGGGGTTTCCATCACGGCCACAATCCAGCATCCATCGGGCGATGTCTTAAGGTCGGCAAACCCGGGTATCGGCTCCTCGCCCCATGCGGCGAGCCTGGAAGGAGCCGCGCCGACTTCCATTTTCTGTATGTACAGGCACCCGTCGTCGAAATTGTTGAAAACGATGCGGTCTCCGGCGACGCAGAAGCACCTGCCCCCGTATTCGTTGACGCGAGTGCGGATATCAAACCCGTCGGGGGTGATCACTTCCGCACGACCGGCTTCCGCCTGTGCCATCAGGGCGGTCCTGCCCCGCTTTCCGGACAGGGTCTGGAGCCAGAACAGCCGGCCTTCATGTCGGAACGGATACTCCGGACGGACGGCCTTGTCGAGCACGGCTTCGGGGTCGAGGTGGCTCTTCCACAAGCCGAAATGAGCGGTCTTCATAATTCGTTTCCAGGCAGAATCTGTCGAGACAGGCGATTTACAGGGAGTCCGGAATCAGCCGGGACCGCCCGGGCGAGAGCGCCGAGTCCCGAAAGAAGCCGGGCCGCGCCTCCAGCGCATACTGGAATGACCTTCCCGGCGAATAGAGCGGACGACCCTCGTCCGTATAGATATCCATTCGAAGCACCGAAATCAGCTGTCCCTGACCATCGAAAAAGCCGATATCGAGCGGAGCGTTGACATTCGACATGTGAAAGCTGGCGGCCACCGGCCGCGGATAGACGAACAGGATCGCCGTGTCTTCAATGACGTCGGGACAGACATGCTGGAAGCCGAACGAGCGTTCCTTCTCGTCGTCGGCGATGAGGGTCTGGACATGCCGAGACTTCCCGTTGTCGTCAAGCAGCGTTATGCCCTCCTGATGCATCGAGCGCATGCCCTCGTTGAGCCGGACACAATCGTCCTGGGGATCGCAACCGCCCAAAAGAATCAGGGCCGACAATCCGAACAGGATCAGCGTGTTGCAGACTCCCATGGATTCTGGCTGTTCCCGTCAGTTGCGTATCGTCTTGCCCGAGTCCAGCAAGCCTTCGATTCGCTCGCGGGTTCCCCGGGTTTGCGACAGCCGCACGAACGAGCGCCTCTCGGAATCCAGGAAGTCCTGCTCCGAGAGGCGGGTGCCGGGTTCAATCTCCCCTCCCGACACGATTCTCGCGATTTCCGTGCCAACAGCAACGTCGTGCGGCATCAGCTTCCCGTCGGCCCGGGCCTCGTCCAGCCACGCCGCCATCCTGTCGAACAGGGGATGTCCCGGCATGGAAAGATCATTTCGCTCGGGGGCTTTCTGCCCCTCGCCCGTCCACACGGCCTGCCGGGCCGCGGAATAGATGCGATCGCGATTCATCTCGTAACCGTCGTTGTCCCGGAGCATGGCCTGGCCAACCGCCAGCACGGGCGAGGCGGCGGTCTTTCCATACCCGAGATTCATGAATGCCTTCCAGCAGGCTTTCTCGATATCGTCCTTGCAGCCGAGCTTTTCGATCCAGCGGTACAGGGTTTCCTTGCACCCCCCTCCCGAGGGGATCAGGCCGACTCCCGATTCCACCAGGCCCATGACCGAATTGGCGTGGCAGATGACCCGTCTTGCGTGGAGCACCACTTCGAATCCTCCTCCGATGGACAGGCCGACCGGCGCCGCGACGACCGGATACGGCGCGCTCTTGAGGGCCATGACCGTCCTCTGGAAGTGATCGAGGAACGAATCCAGTCCATCCATGTCATCCCGGTCAATGAATTGCCTGACCATTCCCAGATCGACTCCGCACGAGAAATGCTGGGCGTCGTTGTGAATCAGAAGCCCCTTGTGGCCCATCGATCCCGTGTTGGCCATTGCATCGGCAAGGATTGCCATGGAATCCGCGCCCAGCACATTGGCCTTGCTGTGAAACTCGACGATCGCGATGCCGTCATGAGCGTACCAGCTGGCGGTTGCCGTGGTATTTTCAGGCTTGATCAGGCGCCGGGTTTCGCTGAAACGCGCCACGCCCTGCGGGCGCCGGATCGCAAGCCACGTCCCGTCCGACCCCAGCGCGCCCAGCCGATCGTCGCGAACCGAGTAGAAGCCCGTCGATCTTCCCCGGTCGAGAAAATCGGGCACCGCACGGCCCTCCGACTCCAGCCGGGAGACAACGGCCCCGGTTCCCAACTCGTCAAGCAGCTCGAACGGTCCCCGGGTCCAGTTGTAGCCAAGCTTCATGGCATCGTCGATCGCGACCGGATCCTCCGTCACCGCGGGAACGAGCGATGCGGCATAGACCAGCATGTTCGAGAGAACCTCCCAGGCGAACCGGCCATACAGGCTGTCGTCATCGAGCAAACGGCCGATTCCGAGCCGCTCGGCCTCGTCGGCCAACGGCAGCTGCGACCTGACGAACGGTTCATATTCCCCGCTTTCGCGGTTCAGTTCGTTGCGCATTCCGTTTTCGTCGACCCGGTAGAAGCCCTTGCCCTGCTTGTTGCCCGTCTGCCCGTTCCGGATCATGTCCTGCATCAGCGGAATTTCCGCCGACACTGCATGAAATGCATCGCCGTCCGGCAGGATGCTGACCAGGCTTCTGACGACATCGGCCATGAGGTCGATGCCTATCAGGTCATAAAGGCCGAACACGCCGGTCTTCGGCAGCCCCATCGGCCTTCCGAATATCGCGTCCGCCTCGCCCGCACTCAAGCCCATCTCGATCGCCTTGTGCAATGCAAGCTGCAAGGTGTAGACGCCAACCCGATTGGCCAGGAAGCCGGGCGTGTCTCCACAGCGGACCACGCCCTTGCCAAGTTCGCGCTCACAGAAGTCGTCCAGCAGATCCAGCACGGCCGGATCGGTCCTGTCGCTTCCCACGAGTTCAAGCAGCCGCATGAACCGGACGGGGTTGAAGAAGTGGGTCACGGCGAATCGCCGGCAGAACGAGTCTCCCATGCCCTCGGTCAGCAACCGGATCGGAATGGTCGAGGTATTGGACGTGATGATCGTACGCTCACCACATGTTTCGTCCAGACGGCGATAAAGATCCCTTTTCACGTCCAGGCGCTCGACCACCGCTTCCGCAACCCAGTCGCATCCGGCGAGTTCGGCGAAATCGTCTCGAAGATTGCCGAGCCGGATGCGACCCTCCGCATCCCGGCTCATCAATCCGGGCTGATTCGGATCAAGCAGGCGGCGATAACCGGCTTCGGCGACGGCATTCGGTTCGCCCCCCTCGGCATGAAGATCAAGCAGCATGACCTCGTGGCCCGCATTGGCGATCTGGCCCGCGATGCCCGCACCCATGGTTCCGGCGCCGATGACGGCGATTTTTTCAAGTTTGCTCATCAGGTGAAAGACTGAGTCGACCAAGGTATCCGATCTGAATCGCCAGACCGGAGCGTGACCGGACCATCGGCGCTTCGGGAGCAGGGCAACAACCAGGCTTCCAGGCGATTTTCCGGTCTTCCTGTCACCGGCCGGCGACCGTTTCAAAACCGGAACAGACCCCGTTCCTGTTCGTGTAGAATTCTGGGGTTCCCTTTTGAACAGGAAGGCTCCCATCCGGCCTCCTAGGAAGAAGGACCAATTGTAAGCGATTCGACATGGCGGGACACAACGTTCTTTTCCTGTTCAGTGATGAACACCGCAGGGACGCCCTGGGATGTTACGGACATCCCCTGGTCCGGACTCCCCATCTCGACGGGCTTGCAAGGCGTGGTACCCGGTTCACCCGGGCCTACACGCCCTCCCCCATCTGCGTTCCGGCCAGAGCATCGATGGCAAGCGGATACTACGTCAGCAAGACCCGTTGCTGGTCGAATGCCCAGGCCTACCACGGCACGCCCCGGGGATGGGGCCATTGCCTTCAGGAGCACGGCCTGCGTGTCGATTCGGTCGGAAAGCTCCACTATCGAGGTGCCGATTCAGACAACGGATTCAATCGTGAAATTCTGCCCATGTACATCCACGACGGCATCGGCTGGATCAAGGGGCTGCTGCGCGACCACGAATCGGTTCTGGACTGTTCCCACTATGCGAGCCAGATCGGACCCGGCGATTGCGATTACACCGACTATGATCTCGGCGTCACGCGGGAGGCCTGCAAGTGGCTCGACATCGCGGCCGGGGAAGAAAGAGAGAAACCCTGGACCCTTTTCGTGTCCTGGCTGCGCCCACACTATCCGCTCACCTGTCCCCGGGCATTCTACGACTTGTACGACGAGCGTGAGATGGACCGGGCGCGATTTACCGGGCCGGGCGACCTGTCGGACCACCCGGTGATTGTAAAATTAAGAAATAACTTTAATTATGACAGTTATTTTAATGATATAACAAGACAAATAGCACGGATCAGCTATTACGGATTGTGCAGCTTCCTGGATCATCAGGTCGGACAGGTCCTGAATGCCCTCAAGCGGAACGGATTTCTCGAAAACACGCTCGTAATCTATGCCAGCGACCACGGCGATCACAATGGGGACCGGCGGATGTGGACCAAGATGACTCTGTACGAAGAATCGGCCGGGATTCCGCTGATCCTGGCCGGGCCCGGCATTCCCGAAGGGGTCGCGGTCGACACGCCGGCATCGCTGGTGGACATCCATCCCACTGTCCTGGCGGCAATCGGGGTGGAGGGCGGGACAGGCGACCGCCCCGGAATCGCCCTTCAGTCACTGGCCGATGCAAAGCAGCCGGACCGTGCGGTGCTGTGCGAATACCACGACGGCGGATCCCCGACCGGCATGTTCATGCTTCGGTACCGAAAATGGAAATACAATCACTACCCCGGCTATCCCCCGCAATTGTTCGATATGGAAGAGGATCCGGATGAACGGATCGATCTGGGCACTTCGCCCGCACACGGGGCCGTACGAGATCTATGCCGGGAGCGGCTCCATTCGATTGTCGACCCGGATCTGGCGAATCGTCAGGCCTTTTCGGACCAGCAGCATCTGATCGATCGGCTGGGCGGCATCGACGCCATTCTCGACTCCCCCGAATACGATTTCACTCCGACCGATTCCCGGCGGGATGACCTGTCCGGCTGATACCCGTCCGTAAACCGTGCAACTCGACTTGCCCTGGCGCCGAAAATTTGCCGGCCTGATGATCATGGTCATGATCCTGCTGACCATCTTAAATGGCCTTGCGAACTTCCCCGGTGAACGGATTGTCGCGCTGGCAGCCGGGATCGCAGGCTGGGTGGCCGGCCTGCTCCTGTTTACCGACGCACCCCCGACGTTGAGAATCCAGGCCGGGATCCTGATTCTTTCGGGCTCCCTGCTGCTGGCCTTTGCGGCGGTCAGGGGCCATGCGCCCGATCTGTCCCTGGTCGCAACGCTCAATACGTCATTGCTGAGCATGATTGCGGCTGTCGGCTTTTTGAGGCTCGTGGCGCTGCCGAGAGAAAACACGACCCCGGACCTGCCGAAAGGGCCGGGCTCGTTCTTCCAGACCATGATCGGACTCAGCCTGTCCAGTTCCATCACCAACATTTCTGCACCGATCCTGGTTTGCGACCGGATACATGCCAAGCAGCCGATCAACCGGTTCATGGCCCGCTGCGCCACGCGCGTATTTTGCGGGGCCGCGTCCTGGTCTCCCTTCTTCGGCGCGATGGCCGTTGTCCTGACCTATTCTCCCGATTCAAGCCTACCCTGGCTCATGCTCGCCGGACTCCCGATCTGTGTCGTCGGGCTGCTGTACATCGGCGCTACCACACTGTTCCTGCACAAGCGGGAGTTGGCTGATTTTGTCGGGTATCCGATGCGGATCCGGGATCTGAAAATCCCCCTGATCCTGATTTGCGCATCGCTGACCGGGTACGCCCTGCTCGGAGGCTCCTCAATTCTCGCGGTCATCGCATCGTGCGCACTGATGGTCACGGTCGCGACACTGGTCATTCGCTACGGAATCCGATCCGCATGCCGGGAAGTGGCCCGGTTCATTGTCGCGGGACTTCCGCGAATCGTCAATGAACTCACCCTGTTCCTGTCAGCCGGAGTTCTGGCCGTCGGCATCATCGCCCTGATCGAACTCGATCTGGTCGATATCTCGATCGCCGACTATTCGCCGGTCATCATGGTCACGGTGCTCTGCGCGATGGTGGTGCTCTCCGCCATGGGGATTCATCCCGTCATCCAGATTGCCAGCCTGTCCCCCATTCTCATGGAAAGCTCTCCGAACCCGAACATCCTGGGCGCCACATGGCTTTTCGCCTGGCATCTGGGCACCTGCTCCAGCTACCTGTCCGGCACCAACCTGGTGTTCCAGGGACGGTACGGGATACCGAGTTGGCGGATCGCCGTCGACAACTGGCCCTATGCGGCCACCATGGTATTGATCGGATCAGTGTGGTTGCTTGTGCTCCACCATCACTTTCCGTCGTTTCGCTGATCCCGGACGGGATCCCCCGGCCCTAGGCGGCGCGGGCCTGGATGCGGTCCAGGGCCGTCTCGAGACTCGACACGGTCTTGCCGATCTGGGACAACTTGTCCAGACCGAACAGGCCAAGCCGAAAACTCCTGAAGCTGTCGCCCTCGTCGCACATGAGCGGTACGCCGGCGGCAATCTGCAGCCCTTGCGCCGCGAACAGCGATCCGTTCTGGATTCCCGGATTGTCGGTGTAGCTGACCACGACGCCGGGGGCCTTGAAGCCGTCGGCCGCCACGCTCGGAAAACCCCTCTCTTCCAGCACATCGCGCACCCGGCTGCCCAGTTCGATCTGCGCGTTTCGCAAGGATTCGAAACCGGCCTGTTCGGTCTCTTTCATGGTGTCGCGAAACGTGATCAGGGCATCGGTCGGCATGGTCGCGTGATAGGCGTGGCCGCCGCCGAGATAAGCCTGCATGATGCCATGCCACCGTTTCAGGTCGCAGGAAAAGCTGGTGCTGGAACTCGATTCCATGGCCTCCATGGCCCGTTCGTTCATCATCACGAATGCGGCGCACGGCGATGCGCTCCATCCTTTCTGGGGAGCGCTGACCAGGACGTCGACGCCGCATTTTGCCATATCCACCCAGATCGCGCCGGACGCGATGCAGTCGAGCACCATGAGACCTCCGACCTGCCGCACCGCGGCGGTGACCCGGCGAATGTAGTCGTCCGGAAGAATCATTCCCGATGCGGTTTCGACATGCGGCGCAAACACGACATCGGGCCTTTTCTCAAGAATGGTTTCAACGACGCTTTCCACGGGAGTCGGCGCAAACGGAGCCGTGTCCCGGTCGGAAGTCCTCGATGCCTTCATGACGACCGTTTCCGACGGGATGTCGCCGGCATCGAATATCTGGCTCCAGCGATAGCTGAAAAATCCGTTTCGTATCACCAGGCATTTCTTCGCCGTGGCGAACTGCCTCGCGATCGCTTCCATTCCGTATGTTCCGCCTCCGGGAACGATCGCCATCGAGTCCGCCGAATAGACGTCCTTCAGGGTGGAATCGATGTCCAGCATGGTTTGCTGGAAGCGTTTCGACATGTGGTTCAGCGAGCGATCGGTATAGACAACCGAAAACTCCAGCAAACCGTCCGGGTCTACATTGGGTAACAAACCTGCCATCTTTTCTCTCTAGCCATCTAAAATGAATTGATCCAGCGCAATCTCGAGCGCCGCCACTCCCGCGGGAATGTCCACTTTCGCTCCAAGCGCATACATGCTCGCCCCCAGGGCATGGAGCGTACGAAATATGTTGTGCGAGCGACTCTGTTCGCCCATCTGCCCGATCCGTACGATATTCAGGCCGAAAGAGCCCGATATTTCGACCCGGAACTTCTTCGACATCAGGGCGAGAAGGCTCGCGGAGTCAATGTTGTTCGGCACCGTGATGCCCACAACCGAATTCAGTCTGGCGGCCGGCTTGGTATACAGGGAGAGTCCCATGTGCTCGATCCCGTTCTGCAGGGCGGTCGAGCACCTGAAATGCCGCCTGAATCGCCTCTCGAGCGTCTCGTTGCAAATCAGTCGCAGGGCCTCATGCAACGCCAGTATGCCGGATACAGGCGCCGTATAGTGGTAGGATTTCTCATACCAGAAGCGATTGGCGAGTCGTGCGTCCAGGCACCAGTGTGCCATGGAATCCTGCCGGTTTCCAATGCTTTCCCAGGCCCTTTTCGAAAATGCGACGAGGGAAACCCCGGGGATGGAGGCCAGACCCTTCTGGCCTCCGGTGATGACCGCGTCGATGCCCCAGTCGTCCATGTCCAGCGGCATGGTGCTCAGGGTGCATACCGCATCGACGATAACGAGGCAGTCGTGCTCTCTGGCCGTTCTCGATATTTCCCTGAGGTGCCGGTTCAATACGGTGTTCGAGGTTTCCCCCTGCACCATCGTGATCACTTGAGGCTTGTGTTTCTGGATGTACCGGCCGATCCGCTCGGGATCCGCGGTCTCGCCCTCGGGCACCTCCAGGTTGATCACATCGCCTCCGACCCGCACGGCCATTTCCC
>VYGS01000061.1:7030-13962 GCA_009841725.1 Gammaproteobacteria bacterium | reverse complement strand
GTTCACGCACAGTACTTTGGAACCGGGCGCGACAAGATTGACGATGGCCATTTCCATCGCTGCGGACCCGGGGCCGGCCACCCCAAGTATTCGCGCGTCCTGGCACTGAAAGACGTATCTCGACATGATCTTGACCTGCTCGATCACCTGAGCCATGGTGTCGCCGAGATGGTTGATCACGATCGAATTCGCCTGGGCCACCCGAGCAGGGATGGGAACGGGCCCCGCTCCCATCATGAGCAATGGCTCATCGGGAAGAAGCTTGTCCAGAGGAGACAGATCTGCGGGAACTTCAACCGCCATGGCAAATCAGGAACCGGGAAAAAGGATTCGATGGGAAGGCAACAAATACGCATCAATCTTTCCACAAACTCGCGATACAATTCAATCAGGATTTGTTAAGCCTACGATAATCAAAATTTTTCACTGCTCCGGGCGGCAAAGCCGCGGTCATGCCTCTTCAAGAACGGAGACAATTCCATTGCCAGCGCCCGTCTTGAGCCGGGCTGCCGACGGGTCGAGAGGCCCGTAGAACTTCCACCCTTCATTCATTTTCGTTCATGAACAACAAAGGCCTCAGCACTCTTGCGATTCACGGCGGCGAAGCGCCGGATCCGGATACCGGAGCTTCCAGTCCGAACATCGTCATGTCCAGCACCTACGTGGTCGATCAGCCGACCAGCTTTTCGGTGACCAACATGGATGACGAAACCCCTTTCATCTACACCCGCTGGGCGAACCCCACCATCCGGCAGCTTGAGAGGAAGCTCTGCCTGCTTGAAAACTCCGAGGCGTGCCTGGCCTGCGCATCCGGTATGTCCGCATCGAGCGGTGCGCTGTTCAGCCTGCTCAAACCCGGCGACCACCTGATCATCAGCAACACCAACTATCCGGGCACGGCGGAAATCTCACGCCAACTGCTCCCGCAAAACGGCATCGCCGTCACGCCGGTCGACGGTTCCGATCCGGCCAACATCGAACGCGAAGTGCGCGACAATACCCGCATGATCTGGGTGGAGACGCCGTCGAATCCCCTGCTCATGCTGACGGACATCCAGAAGGTGTCGGAGATCGCGCGGCGCGCCGACGCCCTTCTGGCCGTGGACAGCACTTTTGCCAGCCCTGTCGCAACCCGCCCGCTTGAACTGGGCGCGGATCTGGTCGTGCATTCCCTGACCAAGTACATCGGCGGGCATGGCGATGCGCTGGGAGGCGCGGTACTCGGAAGCCGTGAAATCATCGCGAAGATCGCTGCCGGAGGGATGCTTCATTTTGGAGGCACGATCAGTCCGTTCAATGCCTGGCTGATCATGCGGGGCGCGGCCACATTGCCCTTGCGCATGCGCGCGCACCAAGAGAACGCCTTGACCGTGGCAACATTTCTCGAATCGCACGCGAACGTGGAGGTGGTCCGCTACCCGGGACTCGAATCCCACCCCCAGCATGCCCTCGCCCGGAGGCAGATGGACAATTTCTCGGGCATGATCGCGTTTCGGACCGCCTCGCCCTCCTCGACCGCAGCACGGAGGATGAAGAACATGGATGTCATTCATTACGCCGTGTCACTGGGGCATCATCGAAGCCTGGTCTTCCTACTGGACACCGACGATTTGCTGGAATCCTCGTACAGACTGTCCGGTGAGCAGAAAGCCGACTACGAGAATATCGCCGGAGAAGGAATTTTCAGGCTGTCGGTGGGGCTGGAGGACGCGGAAGACATCATCCGCGACCTCGATGGCGTCCTTTGAATTGATCCAGACACGATCAGCGAACATGAACACTCCGAAAAACCATATCAATGAGCTGGGGCTCGAGATCGGATTCGAGGTCAGGGGATGGAACGGTGCGGCAAGGCCGGAAAGAGCGGCCCTGGAAGGCCGGTACTGCCGATGCGAGCCACTGGACATCGATCGACACAGCGAAGAGCTGTTCGAGGCGTTCGGCGAGGACACCGACGCCCGAATCTGGGTCTACCTGCCTTACGGGCCTTTCGATGATCTGGAATCCTTTCGTCAGTGGATAAGGGAAGAGTGCCTGTCGAGCGACCCGATGTACCATGCGATTGTCAATCTCGATTCGGGACGGGCCGAAGGGGTTGCGAGCTATCTGAGAATCAAGCCCGAGCCGGGTTCCATCGAAGTCGGCCACATCAACCTTTCCCCCACCCTACAGAGCACCGCCGCGGCAACCGAGGCCATGTACCTGATGATGCGCAACGCGTTTGAACTCGGCTATCGACGATACGAGTGGAAATGCAATGCCCTGAACCGGAAATCCTGCCAGGCCGCCCTTCGACTCGGGTTTGCGTACGAAGGCATATTCCGGCAGATGCTGGTGGTCAAGGGAAGAAACCGGGACACCGCCTGGTACTCGATTCTCGATCGCGAGTGGCCGGACATCCGCCAGTGCTTCGAAAGGTGGCTCGAACCGGACAACTTCGATGAACGAGGACGACAGCGCATGCGCCTGTCCGACCTGACCGGCAAGGTTCGGGAAGACGGCTGATATTCGGCGACTACTCCCGACCGAGGTCGGGAGACTGGCGAACAGGCGGTTTCCGACCTGCCTTGCGCTCCACCGATGTCAGGATTCCGCGCAGGATATTGACTTCCTCCCGGCTCAGCCGGGAGCGGTTGAACAGCCTTCTGAGCTTTCGTATCAGCAACGACGAGCGTCCATCGAGAAACTCGGTCAAAAGAAGCGTCTCCTCAAGATGCGCGATCAACCCCCCGAGTTGCTCCGACGTCGCGTAGTCGACTTCCGGCAATTCGGATTCCCGCTTCCCCTGCGCCGCCTTCCTGAACTCGTAGCTCAGGATCGTCGCGGCCGAGGCGAGATTCATCGACGGAAAGTCCTCGTCGACGTCGATCCGAATCATGTAATTGCAACAGTCGAGTTCCCGATTCTCCAGGCCGTTGCGTTCGCGCCCGAAAACCACCGCGAACCGCGAGCCGGCTTCGACGGCCATGCTCATGGCCTCTTCGGGTGAAACGGTCGGCCAGCTGATCGAGCGCCTTCTCGCGGTCGTCCCGAACACCAGCGCACAGTCCTCGACGGCCTCGTCGAGCGACCGATATACGCTCGCTCCGTCCAGGATCCAGTCGGCGCCGCAGGCCCGGTTCGATGCAACCGGGCTCGGGAAGTCCCGGGAAGCCACCAATGCCAGATTGCCGATGCCCATGTTGGCCATCGAACGGGCGATCGAACCGACATTGCCCGGATGCGAGGGTTCGACCAGAACGATTCGGATATAATTGGACAGCTTCATGGATCAAGAACCATAACAATCCTGACTTTGCTCTTTTCGGTATCGACCGTACATCTGCCAACCATCATTCGGAGTACTTCATTGGACCCCATTGTAAACATCGGGATCAAGGCCGCCCGCTCTGCCGGAAACGTGCTGATGAGGTGCCTCGATTCGCTCGACCGCCTCGATGTCAGGCCGAAGGGCCGCCACGATCTGGTCAGCGATGCCGATCAACTGTCCGAAGACACAATCATCGAGATTGTACGCAAACACTATCCGGGACACAGCATCATTTCCGAAGAATCCGGGGCGATCGCCGGTTCCGGCGACGAGCGGGACGCTTTCGAATGGATCATCGACCCCCTGGACGGAACCCTGAATTTCCTGCACAACCACCCCGATTTCTCCGTTTCCATCGCCGTGAGAAAGAACACCGTCATGGAGCACGCCATCGTGTTCGATCCGCTGCGCAATGACCTGTACACGGCCTCCCGGAACCACGGTGCACAATTGAACGGAAGACGGATTCGCGCGACCAATGCGACCAGCCTGAAACGGAGCACCATCTCACTGGGCGCTCCTCGTCGGAATTTTGCACACCGCGACCGCTGGCACGAACGCCTTCCTCACGTTGTAAAAGGGACCGGGGGCGTCAGAATGTCCGGGTCGACGGCACTCGATCTTGCGCATGTCGCCTCCGGCCGGACCGACGGATTTTTCCAGCCCTCGCTCAGCATCTGGGACATCGCCGCAGGAAGCCTGCTCGTGAGAGAGGCCAAGGGTCTCGTGTCCGACTGCAACGGGCAGCAGGAATTCCTGGAAAACGGCTGCGTCGTGGCGGCCGGCACGGGCATCTTCAGCGAGTTTCTCGGCATGATCCAGTCCGAGATGGGAGACATGACGGACCGCTCGCCCGACGGGACTGCAGGGCAGAACTGACATCTCCCGTCATCGCAATGCCGCAATCCGCATGCCGATACGATCCCGCCCTGCCTGACCGGGCAGAATCAGGCTGCACGGCTCCCCTTCTGGGCAATGGCGAAAAGAGCAACACGAGTATGGACTCATGAAGCAGGAGGCCCTGATCAAGGCTCTGGAAACGCACATTGATACCGATTCATCGGCGCATACGCCCATGATGAAGCAGTATCTCGCCATCAAGAACGATTATCCCGACACGTTCCTGTTCTACCGGATGGGGGATTTCTACGAGATGTTCTACGAAGACGCGCAAAAGGCGTCAGAGCTTCTCGACATCACTCTGACGGCGCGAGGGCAGTCTGCCGGCTCCCCGATTCCCATGGCCGGAATTCCGGCTCACAGTGTCGATCAGTATCTCGAGCGTCTGGTCAGGATGAACCTATCCGTGGCCATCTGCGAACAGGTCGGAGACCCCGGCAAGTCGAAAGGTCCGGTCGAGCGCAAGGTCATTCGGGTCGTAACGCCGGGCACATTGATCGAGGAGAACCTTCTGGAAGACCGGAAGGAAAACCTGACCGCATCGGTATTCGTTTCGGGCAACCGGGCCGGCATCGCTACGCTGGAGATATCGAGTGGACGCTTCGTGGGCTATGAAGTCGATACGGAGGGCATGCTGCTCAACGCGATTCGGCGCATCAATCCGGCCGAGATTCTCGCGAGTGACGACCAGACCCCGTTTCAGGACGGCACACAAGTGCGCGAAGTGCCTTCCTGGTATTATGATCCGGCCCGCACGGAGAGCGTCCTGTGCGATCTTTTCCAGACCAAGTTTCTCGACGCGTTCGGATGCTCGCAATACCCGCTCGCCACCCGTGCGGCCGGCGCCCTGATCCTGTATGTCCAGGATCTCCATGGCAGCATACTGCCCCATGTATCCGGGATCCGGTACACGCAGGAAAGCAGTCTTCTGAGCATGGACGAGGTGACCCGCATGAACCTCGAAATCGAAATCGGTCACGACGGAAAATCCCATAACAGCCTGATTCGCATCTTCGACGGCTGCTCCACGTCGATGGGCGCCAGGATGCTGAGAAGATGGTTCAACTCCCCGGTCACCGACAGGACCGAGCTTCGCTCCCGTCATGATGCGGTCGACTGGTTGCTTGAAGACCATGTGTTCGAGCGCATCGACGTCTCGCTCAAGCCGGTTGCCGACATAGAGCGGATTCTCTCCAGGATATCCATGAAGACGGCAAGACCGAGAGATCTGATCGGGCTTCGGAATACCCTCGAAGTCCTGCCCGATCTTTGTCGTACCGTCGAGGGCTCCTGCTCCTCGCTGATCAAGTCGCTGCAGCAGGATCTGGCACCCCGGCCGGACATTTTCGAGCTGCTGAAGCAGGCGATCCTGGACGAACCGCCAAGCACCATACGCGAAGGCGGCGTCTTGCGCGACGAATACGACCGGGAGCTCGGCGAGTTGCGGCACCTGCAGAAGGAATCCGGGGATCTGCTTCTCGAGATGGAAGCCCGGGAGCGTCACGACACCGGAGTGACGGCATTGCGTATCCGCTACAACCGGGTTCACGGATACTACATCGAGGTCCCCCGATCCCGTCAGGGCGGCGTGCCCGACCATTACGTGCGGCGGCAGACCATCAAGAATGCGGAACGGTATGTGACCGAGGAACTCAAGGAGTTCGAGGACCGGATACTGGGCGCGAAAGGCAAAGCGCTGAACAGGGAGAAATGGCTGTATGACCAGCTCCTCGAGGAACTGATTCCACATATTGGGCCGGTCATGCTCTGCGCCCGGGCGCTGGCCTGTCTGGACGTGCTCGCAAATTTCGCAAAAAAGGCCGGGACCCTGAACCTGTCCCGGCCCGAGCTCGTCGAAGAGTCCCGGATCGAGATCGTGGACGGGCGTCACCCGGTCGTCGAGCAAATGATCCCGGAGAAGCGGTTCATCAGCAATTCGACCCTGCTCGACGACGAGATCCGGATGCAGCTGATCACCGGACCGAACATGGGAGGCAAGAGCACGTACATGCGGCAGATCGCGATCATCGCGCTGCTTGCCCATACGGGCTGTTTCGTGCCCGCAAAAGTCGCCCGAATCGGCTTCATCGATCGGATTTTCACGCGGATCGGGGCCGCTGACGACCTGGCCGGCGGCCGGTCGACATTCATGGTGGAAATGACCGAAATGGCCAACATCCTGCGCAATGCGTCAGAGAACAGCCTGGTGATCGTGGACGAGATCGGACGCGGCACAAGCACTTTTGACGGATTGGCGCTCGCCTGGTCGTGCGCCAGGGACTTGTCCGAACGCATCGGATCGCTGACCTTCTTTTCGACCCATTATTTCGAGCTGACCGGCCTTGCAAACGATCTGCTCGGTGTCCGGAATGTACACCTCGACGCGGTCGAGCACGGCAACGGAATCGTCTTCATGTACAGCGTCAAGGACGGTCCGGCTTCCCAGAGCTACGGACTCCAGGTTGCCCGTCTCGCGGGCATGCCCGATCACGTGATCGAGGATTCCCGCCTGAAACTGTATTCCATGGAAGAGGACTATGTCGAGGCCGCCGACAAGGATCGGGATCAGACTAGGCTGTTGCCGTCCACGCCTCCCGAAGAGCGGGACGTGATATCTCGAATCCAGTCGATTACCGTGGACGACCTGTCGCCTCGCCAGGCCCTCGACCTCGTTTACGAACTTCGCAAGCTGCTGTCAGACTGATTCGCGTTCGGCGTATCG
>VYGS01000061.1:0-7020 GCA_009841725.1 Gammaproteobacteria bacterium | reverse complement strand
CTGCGAGCGCGGAATCTTGCTCTGCCCCATTGCAACAAGTCGGGCGTGTTTGCGGGCATGGGTCCGACTGCTGCCGGGATCGGAAACGAAAACAGCCATCGGGACAGGCAGCTCGACACATCACCCGCCCAGTGTCCGACCGGTTACCCGCTGCTATTCTCCAGAGTTATGGGCCCAAAGAAGGCGACTCTCCTGCTACCGCAACTCCAGATGCAGTGTGCGACCGATCGCCTTGGCAGCTCGCGCCAAGGTGGCCAGAGTCACATTTTCCTTTTTCGGATCGAGTAGCCTGTCAAGCTGCGAGCGGCTTGTCTCCAAGCGACGAGCCATTTCAACTTTGGATATATTCTGTTGCTTCATCTGGTCGGCAAGCTGGTAGGCAAGTACACGCTTGACAGCCTGTTCGGTGGTTTGTTCCATCGAACCTGGCTCCTGGAGGAAGTCGCCTAAGAGTTGTCCGGCTTGCCCTTTTTCAATATCGTTACTCATGTCAAACCTCTCATTCGTTTCGCGGCAATGTCGATCTCCCTGCCTTGTACTATCCAGCTATTCTTGATGAATCCATGCAACAAGATCATTTGCTCCCATGAGTGCAGAAGAACACGCGGGCATTCCGGCTGCCGTCCAGGATACTCCCGATTTCCCCAAGTCTATTCTGCCACTTGATCGAGCGATAGCGGACAATCCATGTGCTATTAAACCGGACAGTTCTATTTGCTCTTAACAGCAAGGCTGGGGAGCAGTGAGACTTGCGCGGGACATGAGCGAATGATATCATTTTGATAACTAATGCTTGGAGACTACCCGATGGTGACAATCAACGTGCGGCGACTCGATGCCGATGTAGTGGACCGCCTCAAACAACGCGCCTCGCACAACAATCGCTCTCTGGAGGGTGAGGTGCGCCACATTCTGGAATGCGCCGCCGACGACATGGCGACGAAGCGTGCTGCGTTCGGAGAGACTATGAAGCGGCTACGGCCCCTGACCGAGGGGCGCAAGCACACGCCGGCAGAAGTACTGATCCGCGAAGACCGCGATCACGGTCATCGCGACAACTTCTGATGCGCTTAGTTGTCGACGCGAGCGTGGCGGTCAAGTGGCTGGTCGCCGAAAATAATGCGGTTGTGGCGCAGGAACTGGCGACGAGTGGCCACGACCTGCATGCACCACGCCTGATGGCTTCTGAACTCGCCAATGCTCTATGGCGCAAGACGCGGGCGGGCGAGATAGAACGCCACACCATCGGCACACTGCTGGCGAACGTCCCGGACATGCCGGTGCGCTGGTGCGCCGATGAACTTGTCTCTGCTGATGCAGTACGTCTGGGGCTGACCCTTGATCACCCGGTTTACGACTGCATGTATCTCGCTCTGGCGCATCGCATCGGCGCGACGGTAGTGACGGCAGACAGTCGATTCGTGAACGTTGTTGCGTCAACAGCGCACGGCGAGTCAGTCATGACACTGGCCGATTATGCAAACATACCATGATCGCGATTTTTTCGGCCTTCCAGACATCACCGGTCCGGACTGGGGAAGACATGAGGGGGCGATTGATTCGATTCAGAAAATCCCTGTCCCGACAACAAAGGAATCCGCACAGCATAAGCCGGAACAATGCCTTGCGGGTTTTTTCGCCAAGAGATAAAATTCCTGTCTCATTCGCCCTGGCTGGCCAGACCCCCTATTCTGTAACATCTTTCCTGTTCGGAGCACACTGAAAATGACCTATGTGGTGGTTGAATCCTGCATCCGTTGCAAACTGACCGACTGTGTGGAGGTTTGTCCCGTGGACTGCTTTCACGAGGGACCGAATTTTCTGGTCATCGATCCCGAGGAATGCATAGATTGCAGCCTGTGCGAACCGGAATGTCCGGTCAATGCCATTTATTCCGAAGACGATCTGCCGAAGGAACAGGAGCATTTCCTGGAACTGAATGCGGAACTCAGCCAGATCTGGCCGGTCATCTCCGAGATGAAGGATCCGCCCGAAGATGCGGATGAATGGAGAGAGGTCAAGGACAAGCTGCAGTATCTGGAACGGTAACCGGCACCCGGAGCGGCCGGGACACGGCTGTTTCATGCAATGAACGCCCCCGGTCCGACCACGGTTTATCTTTCCGAATACACCCCTTCGGAATTTGCCATCAAACACACCCGGCTGGTTTTCCGGCTGGGATTCGATGAAACACTGGTTCAGGCCTCCCATCTCGTACAAAGAATCCGTGAATCCTCGGGAATCCTTTGTCTGAATCTCGGCGCTCTCGAAGTCCTGAGCATCGGAATCGACGGAACGGAGCTTTCCGGCGACGAATACGAGATTGGCGAGGATCATCTTGTTCTGAAGGATGTCCCGGAGCGATTTCGCCTTGACATCACCAACCGGATCCACCCGGAACAGAATACGGCCCTGGAGGGGCTCTACCGGTCCGGGAACATGCTGTGCACGCAGTGCGAAGCCGAGGGATTCCGGAAAATCACCCCGTCCATCGATCGTCCGGACAGCCTGACCCGATACAGCGTCCGCATGGAAGCTCCAAAACAGGAGTTTCCGGTATTGCTCAGCAACGGAAACCTGATCGACCGGGGCGAGTTGGATGCAGGATGGCACTACGCCGAATGGCAGGATCCGTTTCCGAAGCCGACCTATCTGTTTGCGCTCGTTGCCGGCCCGCTTGACTGTCTCGAAGACCATTTCACCACGATGAGCGGGCGGGACGTCACGCTCCGGTTCTTCGTTCAGGACGGCGAGGTTGAAAAATGCGCCCATGCCATGGCGTCGCTCAAGCAGGCCATGGCATGGGATGAGCGGGCCTGGGGACGGGAGTACGATCTGGATCTGTACAACGTGGTGGCGGTCCGCGATTTCAACATGGGCGCGATGGAGAACAAGAGCCTGAACATATTCAACACCACCTATGTCCTAGCCGACGAGTCGATTGCGACCGACTACAACTTCCAGCTCGTGCGGGACATCATCGGGCACGAGTATTTCCACAACTGGTCGGGCAACCGTGTCACGCTGCGGGACTGGTTCCAGCTCAGCCTGAAGGAAGGATTCACGGTATTCAGGGAACAGGAATTCAGCGCTGACATGACCTCGCCCGGAGTCCGGAGAATCGAAGCGGTTGATTGTCTGAGAAACAACCAGTTCGCCGAGGACGCCGGCGCCATGGCACACCCGGTGCAGCCCCATTCCTATCAGCAGATTGACAATTTCTACACCGCCACCGTATATGAAAAGGGTGCCGAGGTCGTCCGCATGCTGCAAACCCTCGTCGGCCGCGATACGTTCCGCCGCGGAACCGATCTGTATTTCGAGATCCACGATGGAAAGGCCGTGACCGTCGACGAGTTCGTCGGTGCGATCGAGACCGTCAGCGGCCTCGATCTGTCCCAGTTCAGGCTGTGGTACAGCCAGGCCGGCACCCCTGTTCTCGAAGCGCGATTCCGGTACCTTCCGTCCGAAAGCGCCCTTGAACTCACGCTCGGCCAGCATTGCCCCGTTACGGCTGACGGTTCCGACAAGAAACCGTTCATGATTCCCGTCGCCACCGCCCTATTCAGCGAGGAAGGCGAGAAAATCGATATCGGCACGGACGGCAACGATACCGTGCTCATCCTGAAGAGCCCTAAGCAGACATTTCGTTTCGAGAACATCCCCTGCCCCGCCATACCGTCGCTCCTTCGGGGATTCAGCGCGCCGGTGGAACTCGATGCAGACCTCTCCGGCCGGCAACTCGCACTGCTGCTGCATCACGACGACGATCCTTTCGTCCGATGGGATGCCGGACAGCAATTGTTTCTCAATCAACTCCTGGATGACATCGCTTCGATACGACAGGGAGATGACCCGGCCCCCAGCCGGTTCCTGTGTGATCTCGTGAAAGGGCTGGTCACGGACCGGAGCACCGACCACGAGCTGTTGGCAACCCTGATTTCGCTGCCCGCGGCGGATTATCTCAACTGCCGGATGGATGTCATCGACCCGATTGCCATCCACAAGGCCCGGCGCGGCATGAAGGGAAATCTCGCCATCCACTGTCGCGATGCAATCACGGAGCGTTACCGCGAGTGCGCCCGAATCAGCACCGGACAAGCCGTCCCGGATGAAATGGCTGCCCGGACCTTGAGGGACCGATGCCTCGACTACCTCGGGGAACTGGACGATCCCGCGGCCTGGAAAATCATCACGGAGCAGCTCGCCGCGGCACGGTGCATGACCGACAGCATCGGCGCGCTGGCCGTCCTGGCCGGAAGTCGCCATCCTGAAAAATCCACCCTCATCGACGGCTTTTATGAAAAGTGGAAGCATCAGCCCGAGGTGGTGGACAAGTGGCTGGCCATACAGGCCGGCGCGCCCTTGCCCTCGACGCTGGAGAGAGTCCGGGCGCTGACCCGCCATCCCGGGTTCAACTGGAAGAACCCCAACAACGTCCGCGCCCTGATCGGGCGATTCTGCGCACGCAACCCGGCGGCCTTCCATGCCGAGGACGGATCGGGCTATGACTTCGCCATGGAATGGATCAGGAAACTGGACCCAGTCAATTCCAGCCTGGGCAGCAGCATTGCAAGATCGTTCGAAAACTGGCGCCGCTACCGGCCGGATCTGGCCAATCGGATGCACGGGGTGCTGCTTGATCTCAAGGAGATCCGGGGGCTGTCTTCGAATACGCGTGAAATCGTCACAAACAGCCTGAAAGACTGAAATTTCCGCCTATTGCCGGACGGTATCGCCATCGCCGGCCCGGTGCATGTGCTGCTCGACCAGTTCGGAAATCCTCTCGAGCGCGCCCCGATTGTCCTCAACGAATCTCAGTCCCTCGGTGCCATAACCTTCCCGCATGACCGGATCGTTCAACAGGGTGTTGACGGTTTCGCCGAGTTCTCTCTCGTCCATCACCTGCAGTCCCGCCCCCTGGGCCAGCACCTGGTCCGAGATTTGCTGGAAGTTGAACATGTGCGGACCGTAGACCGCCGGAACGCCCCCCGCGCAGGCCTCGAGCACATTGTGGCCGCCGACCGGTGCCAGGCTGCCGCCGATGAATGCCACATCGGATGCGCAGATCAGCATCGGCAGCTGCCCCATGGTGTTGCCGATCACGACATCCGTGTCCCCGGGAAGCTCGTGGGGAATTTGAGTGAGCAGCATGCCCTTCAACCCGTGCCGGGCACACAGTCTGAGCACCTGGGCAGACCGTTCGGGATGCCTCGGCACCAGCAACAGCAACGCGTCCGGACAGTCATTCCTGATCCCGGCATGAGCCTCGAGAACCAGCGACTCCTCGGGGTGGTGGGTGCTGCCGGCAATCCAAACCGGCCTCTTTTCGCCGATCCGGCTGCGCAGGGCCAGGGCGGCCTCCCGCGTCTCGTCCGCCACCACGATGTCGAACTTGATGTTGCCGGTCACGTGGACCGTTTCACTCCTCGCTCCAAGTTTCAGCAACCTCCCGGCATCCATTTGTGCCTGGACCGCGATGGCGTCGACCATGCCGAGCGACGAGCCGATCAGGCGCCTGAAAGACCGGTATCCGCGATAGGACTTTTCCGAAAGCCGGGCATTCGCGAAAATGACCGGAATCTTCCTCCCGGCGCACGCCGCGACGTAGTTGGGCCAGATTTCGGTCTCCATGAACACCGCCACATCGGGCCGGGCCTTTTTCAGGAATCTTCGCACCGATCCCGGATAATCATAGGGAAGATAGCAGTGTGTCACGTCACCCGAGAGTGCCTGCTCGACCCGCCCCGCTCCGGTTGGCGTCATGGTCGTCAGAATGATCGGCGAGCGCGGATGCCGGGCCTTTAGTCTCTTGACGAGAGGAACGGCCGCATTGACCTCGCCGACCGAGACGGCATGAATCCATATCCTTGCCGCCTCCGAATCGCGCTTCGCCGCCTTGGGGAAGCTGAAGCCGTATCCGAACCGTTGTGGCAGACGGTCGAGATACTTCCGGTCCCGCAGGATCCTGGCCAGCAATTTCGAAAGCAGGATCGGCGACAGCAGATAGAGCACTGTACTGTAGGCGATGCGCATCATGGGATCTGCCGCGATATAAGGATCATCCGGAATCTCTGGATGCCCAGTCCCGCGCAACCAGGAAATAGTCTGTCAAACGCGCCTCGTCACTTCCCGGAGAAGGCTTGCGTTGATAGTCCCACCGGACCTTCGGCGGCAGCGACATCAGGATCGACTCGGTCCTGCCGCCCGATTGCAGGCCAAACAGCGTACCGCGGTCGTAGACAAGATTGAATTCCACATACCGGCCGCGCCGATAGGACTGGAACTCCCGGTTGGATTCCGTCCAGGGCAGATCCTTCCTTTTCTCCAGGATCGGGAGATAGGCCGGAAGGAAGCTGTCTCCGACCGCCTTCATCAACTCAAAGGACCGGAGAAATCCGCCCTCGTTGTAGTCGTCGAAAAAAATGCCCCCGATGCCCCGAGCCTCCTGGCGGTGCCGGATATAGAAATATTCGTCGCACTGACGCTTGAACCGGGGATACAAGTCCCGGCCGAAAGGATCCAGTGCAGACCGGGCGGTTCGGTGCCAGTAGATGCAATCCTCCTCGAAACCGTAATACGGCGTCAGGTCATACCCGCCCCCGAACCACCATGTTGCCTGCTCCGGATCCTCCCCGGCGATAAAGAAACGCACGTTCATGTGGCAGGTCGGCACAAAAGGATTGACGGGATGCAGCACCAGCGATACGCCGGTGGCCTCGAAGGGCAATCCGGCGATGGACTGGCGATGGGCCGATGCCGACGCGGGAAGCCGCTCACCCCGGACATATGAAAAATTCACCCCACCCTTCTCGATGTGCCGGCCGTTTTCGATGACGCGGGTGATTCCCCCTCCCCCCTGGCCGTGCTCCCAGGAGTCCGTCTGAAAATCACGGTGCGGCTCATGGGAATCCAACCTGTCGCAGATGTCGCGCTGCAACCCCTTGAGATAATCGACAACCCGGGCGATATCCGGAACGCTGTTCATGGACGGGTCGGTCTCATTGCCTGATGTAACGT
>VYGS01000029.1 GCA_009841725.1 Gammaproteobacteria bacterium | reverse complement strand
GGGGCGGCTGGTGGTTCTGGGATCCGGTGGAAAACGCCTCGTTCATGCCCTGGCTGGTCGGTACGGCACTGATTCATTCACTCGCCGCCACGGAGAAGCGAGGCGTATTCAAGGCCTGGACCGTGCTCTTGGCAGTGCTGGCCTTTTCCCTGTCCCTGCTCGGTACTTTCCTGGTGCGCTCGGGAGTCCTGATTTCTGTTCATGCGTTTGCCACCGACCCGACACGCGGCCTGTTCATTCTCATATTCCTGGGGGTCGTGACCGGCAGTTCCCTGCTTCTTTACGCTTACAGGACCTCAACCATCGTCAGCCGAATCCGGTTTTATCCGGTCTCACGGGAAATGCTCATCCTCGTGAACAATATCCTGTTCGGCATCCTGTGCTTCTCGGTCCTGCTCGGCACCCTGTATCCGCTGATCTTCGATGCCCTGAATCTCGGAAAGATATCGGTCGGGCCTCCCTACTTCGATTTCATTTTCACATGGCTCGGGTTTCCCTTGCTGATTGCTGCAGGAGCCGGAGCCCTGCTTCGCTGGAAGAAGGACCAGTTCTCCAGAATCCGTAACCGGCTGTTGACCATCGGGATCGTTTCGGTCGTATTCGGATTGACCATTCCGATTCTCATGCCCTTCTATTCGGTCGGAACCGCAGCCGGGATCACCGGAGGCACGCTCGTGATCCTGCTCAGCCTCTCGGTGATCCTTGACCGGACCCACCGGGGCGAACGCATCCAACGGCTCCGGTCGACGCCCAGATCAATCTACGGAATGATCATCGCCCATGCCGGACTCGGCGTGTTCATCATCGGTGTCGTCATGACTACCGTCTACAGCGTCGAAAAGGACATTCGCATGCAGACCGGCGATACCTACGAAATCGGCAGCTATCGATTCGTGTTCGACAGTGTCGTCAACCGGAAGGGACCGAATTACGACTCGGTCACCGGGCTGTTCGACGTGTACCGTTCGGGGCGCTTCATTTCCCGGCTTGAACCGGAAAAACGTGTTTATCTGATCCAGCAAAATCCGATGACCGAAGCGGCAATCGATCCGGGATTCACCCGGGACCTCTATATCGCTCTGGGCGAGCCGCTTGAAAATTCGCAGACCTGGGCAGTCAGAATCTATCTCAAACCCTTCGTTCGCTGGATCTGGCTTGGCGCCCTGATGATGGCCTTGGGCGGACTGCTTGGCGCAACCGACAAGCGCTATCGCGCGCCCGCCACGACCCGGAACCTGGAAACTGCCCGGCATCCGGCATGAAAATACCGCGCCACCTCCATTTCGAAGTTCAGCGCTGGCACGAGGGAGCAACAAAAAAAGGGGCATCAAAACTGCCATGATTGTGGCAAGCGGATACCGAATTCTGTCAAGGTCCGCTCGGAGTGCGGGATCAGAAATCCGCCAACCGGAAAATCCTTTCCACGTTTCAGGAAACCGACAATGCTCTAACTGGAATCGGTCGTGCCGCCCTGTTGCCGCCACTATTATTAGTCATTTCCTTGCTTTTCGGGAGTTTTTGGCATAGTTTGTCTGGGTAAGCCAGTGAGCACCTGGAGGTACGCCGTGAGGAAATCAATCTTTCTGGCCGTTGCCCTGTCCGTGTTGGCAAATCCGGCAATGGCGGAAGAAGTGAATAATTGGGACAGATTCAAGCTATGGAACGAATGCAATCCGCTTAATCTGGTTGTATCTGAACTGCACGAAAACGTAGAAAATATGGGCTTGACTGAAGAAAAGATACAAATCACAGTAGCAGATCGATTGCGAGGGGCCGGAATTTACGACTTCCGCAAGGATCACGAGAAGACGGGAGAAAACCGCCTTTCTCCGGGTATTCTGCTTGTCGATGTGATCGTTATCAAGTACGCATTCAGCATCAATCTGTCCCTGATGCTGCCCATGGCCCGGGTATCGGATGTTGACCAGTTCCGATCGGAAATCGATGGTTTTTTCTATAAATATCCTTATATCGGATTTGCGACATTGTGGAGCACACGCACCACAGGAACCCATGTCGGCGATGCCGGGTATATCATGCAAAACGTGGAAAACGATACCAATAAATTTGTCAGCGAATATCTGCGAGTGAACGCCGAAGCTTGCGGATAGTCTCTTTTATCATACGCACAGCTTGGGGGGCGACCCTATGAAGTCATGCAAATGGCTGACTTGAAATGTATTGCTTTTCCCGGATGGAAATCGGGCCTGCCGGCCTGTCCCGGCACGTCCGGAAATGCCCAAATCGGACATGCCGTCACATTGGCAGCACTGGATGCACAACACAACATGCGGCTTCGTTGAATCCGCAGTCATGCACATGATTCCCAAAGCATTTTTCAAACGATACAGAGGAGGGCTGCCATTTGTCGTGTTTTGCGCTCTGGCGGTGCTTCTGGTCATTTCACTGGGTAAAAACCCCGAACACATCCCCTCCCCGCTGATCGGCAAATCGGCACCCGAGTTCTCCCTGCCTGATCTCGGCAATCACCGTACAGTATCGACTGGTGATATGAGAAACAGGGTCTGGCTTCTCAATATATGGGCATCGTGGTGCGCGGCCTGCGTTACCGAGCACCCGTTGCTCAACGATCTGTCCAACCGGAAAATCGTGGAGATCGTCGGGCTGAATTACAAGGATGTCAATGCCGACGCTATCGCCTGGCTTGCAAGATACGGCAACCCCTATACGCATGTTGCCGTGGACGCCGGAGGAGACATCGGGATCGATTACGGCGTATACGGGGTACCGGAAACTTTCCTGATCGACACGAAAGGTCTGATCCGATACAAGCATATCGGCCCTCTCACCCGGGAGATACTGGATGATGAGATTCTCCCCCTGATTGAGCTGTTGAAGGAGCAGGAAACATGAGCAGAAGACTTATCGGAAGGCTTGCTCTGCATGCGCTGCTACTGACGGGGCTGATTCTGTCGGCCCACCCGCCCCGCCTGATGGCGGCCGAGCCGTTGCCGGAATTACCGACCCCTGAACAACAGCAGACCTATGAGCGGCTGATCAGAGAGTTGCGGTGTCTGGTATGCAAGAACCAGAACCTGATGGACTCGAATGCCGATCTCGCGGCGGATTTGAGAAGAAAGACCCATGAAATTGTGACTGACGGAAAAAGCTACGGGGAAGTCGTCGAATACATGACCGCCCGATTCGGCAATTTCGTAATGTATCGCCCTCCTGTCAAGGCTTCCACGCTCGCCTTGTGGAGCCTGCCCTTCATCGCCCTTGCCGTGCTTCTTGCAATCATCCTCCACCGGGTCCGCAAGCGCTATGCGGTCCGGCCTTCGCAACTCGACGAAGCCGAAAGGAAAGTCGCGGAAGACATGCTCCGGAATCAGGGGCGGGATTCCTCCTCATGACACCCTACATCGTCATCCTGTTCCTGCTTGCGGTTCCGATCGTTGCGGTAATGCCCGCTTTGCTCAATCGTACCCGGATCGTCACCGGCGACAGGGTCGCGGACAATACCCGCATTGCTCTCGAACGGATCAAGGAAGTCAGGAACGTTGACGACAAGGATCGCCTTGAGGCCGAAGACGAGATCAAGAACAGCCTGCTGGAGGATGCACAGACCGGGGGAGCCGTTGCAAGCCGGATCATTCCGATCCGGCATTCCTTGTGGATTCCCGTGTTTCTGATCGGCACATCAATCGGGCTGTATGCCGGAATAGGGGATCCTGCCCGTCTGCTCGGCTCTTCTGATTCAATCCAGGAACCCGGCCTTTCACAGTCTTCGGGGGATGTCGCCGACATGATCCGGCAACTTGAAGAGCGCATTGAAGCCAACCCGAACAATGTGGAAGCCCTGGAGATTGCCGGACAGGTCTATGCAACCCTGGGTGACTACGGCAAGGCCGAAATGACCTACCGCAGGCTGAACGACCTCGTTCCGGGCAACCCCGATTACCTCACGGGACTTGCCAATGCCGTCATTCTGACCAATGGCGACACCTATACCGAGGAAGCGGAGTCGTTCATCAGACAAGCCCTTTCCATCGATCCCCGGCACCAGAACGCCTTGTGGATATCGGCATTGGGGGCAAGCAGTCGCGGACAGGTCGAGCAGGCCATCCGGCAGCTCGAAACGCTCCTGACACTGGTCGGAGATGAAGAAAGTGTCCGCCAGTCGCTCTTGACGGTAATCGAGCAGCACAAGTCGATGTTGAACGATGCCGGCATCGGCGAGAATGGAGCAACCGGAAGGTCGGTTGCCGTCGAGGTCAGCCTCGCGCCGGGCCTGTCGGGCGCGGTTTCCGGTACCGATGCGGTGTTTATCGTCGCCAGGGCGGTTAACGGGCCGCCCGCACCGCTTGCAGTGCGCAAGATTGAGGTCAGCGATCTGCCCCGGACCGTCGTACTGACCCGGGCGCATTCAATGGTCGAGGGAATGAATATTGACGTTTTTGACGAGATTGTGGTTCAAGCCCGAGTGTCACTGACCGGAGTGGCACAAACGAATCCGGGCGATCTGGTAAGTGAATCCGTCCCGGTTTCGGGACAGCCGGAAACGGCCCTGAGTCTTCTGATCGATACGGTGCTTGAGTAGCTTGGATTGACCTCGAAAACCAGGATTTCGGCACCCAATCGCAACAGTTTCCGACCCTTTGCGGAGCTTGTCCGGGTAGCTGGAAACGGATGTCTCAGTTTGCCTTTTCGGCACTGGGTGCTGGCGGGGCTGCGGCAGGACGCGGCGGTGCGGCCGGCTTGGGGCCCTGCCCCTTGCGTATACTTTGCCCCTCAAACGAACTGTGAGAGTCGATGGTCAAAGTGATCGAGGTCAATTTTCCCTCAACCTTTCCGCCTGCAATCAGCTCGATCTTCTCGCAATCGGCATTTCCGTTGAAATTGCCCGACACAATGAGCATGCTTGCGTAGATGTCGCCCGTGACGGATCCGGTCTGGCCGATCTTCACCGTTCCGGTTGAATGAATTTCCGCATTGACCTCTCCATCAATGAGCAGTTCGCACTTGACATCGATGCGGCCATTCAGGATCGCTCCCTCACTGATCGTGGTGGACTCTGAAGCGGCATTCCCGCCGGTCCGCCGTGCCGAGGCACCTTGGGCCGGCCCCTCCGCCTTGACCGTCCCTGCTGCTCCGGGAGACTTGTACTCTTTTTCCGACTTGTTGAAAATCGCCATTGAAAACCTCTTCTACCAAAAGAAACAGGGATACAGAACCGGTAGTGATCACAATGCCCGCCGTACTGCATCAGCATGACAGTAACAGCCTGTTCCGGCATCCGGAGATACCTGTGTGCAATCGGTAGTCTAACTCAGTTGCTGTTGAAACTCCAAATATTATGGGAATTATATCCATGAGTAACATTCACTCGGATACTGTTCCGCGTCCTGCCCA
>VYGS01000157.1 GCA_009841725.1 Gammaproteobacteria bacterium | reverse complement strand
TGCAGTGTACCCGCGGCTAGACGGAAAGACCCCGTGAACCTTTACTACAGCTTTACACTGGATTTTGAATACGCATGTGCAGGATAGGTGGAAGGCTTTGAAGCGGAGACGCCAGTCTCCGTGGAGCCGCCCTTGAGATACCACCCTTGCTTGTTTGGAATCCTAACCGAGGCCCGTTATCCGGGTCCGGGACCGTGTATGGTGGGTAGTTTGACTGGGGCGGTCTCCTCCTAAAGAGTAACGGAGGAGCGCGAAGGTACTCTAAGTACGGTCGGAAATCGTACGGTTAGTGTAAAGGCATAAGAGTGCTTGACTGCGAGACGGACACGTCGAGCAGGAACGAAAGTTGGTCTTAGTGATCCGGTGGTTCTGTATGGAAGGGCCATCGCTCAACGGATAAAAGGTACTCCGGGGATAACAGGCTGATACCGCCCAAGAGTTCACATCGACGGCGGTGTTTGGCACCTCGATGTCGGCTCATCACATCCTGGGGCTGTAGCCGGTCCCAAGGGTATGGCTGTTCGCCATTTAAAGTGGTACGCGAGCTGGGTTTAGAACGTCGTGAGACAGTTTGGTCCCTATCTGCCGTGGGCGTCGGAGACTTGAGAGGATCTGCTTCTAGTACGAGAGGACCGAAGTGGACGTACCTCTGGTGTTCCAGTTATCATGCCAATGGTATTGCTGGGTAGCTATGTACGGACGGGATAACCGCTGAAAGCATCTAAGCGGGAAGCCTCCCTCAAGATTAGGTCTCCCGGGGCTTTTGCCCCCTGAAGGGCCGTTGAAGACCACAACGTTGATAGGCTGGGTGTGGAAGTGCAGTAATGCATTAAGCTAACCAGTACTAATTGCCCGTGCGGCTTGATCATATAACGCCCAAGAGGCTTGATCTCGCAATCGCTGTGCAACATGCATCGCCCGAATGCGCCAATGACTACCCGAACGGTTCCGGCTTGACAGGCCGGAGCCGTGCCGGATGACCGCAACACGCCGGTCGGCATCCGCTTTCAAGGAAGCGGGACCGCCCGGACGCTCGTTGCGCCAACAGTTTGCCTGGTGGCCATAGCGAACGGGAACCACCTGATACCATCCCGAACTCAGAAGTGAAAACGTTTAGCGCCGATGATAGTATGGGGTCTCCCCATGTGAAAGTAGGACACTGCCAGGCATTGTTCGAAGCCCCGTCCGCCCCGTTCGCGGACGGGGTTTTTTGTTTCTGAGCCGCCCGCATCCCGCCTCATGCCGAGACGTCCGTGGATATCCTGACGTACTACGCGCTGATTCTGGGGGTCTTTCTCGCGGCCGGAGTGGTCAAGGGCGTCGTCGGCATGGGGCTACCGACCCTGAGCCTGGCGCTGCTCACCCTGACCGTGGACTTGACGAGCGCCATGGCGCTCATGCTCGTTCCGTCCTTTGTCACGAATGTCTACCAGGCCGTCACGGGCGGAAATGTCCTCAAGACGCTGTCCCGATGCGCCCCGTTCCTGCTGATGGCCGCCCTCGCGGTGTGGGCGGGGGCGCACGCGCTGGTGTGGGTGGACTTGCCGCTCCTGTCCGCGCTGCTCGGCATCTCCCTGATCGCCTACTCGGCGGTCAGTCTTGTCGGCAGGGAGTTGCGGCTGGCCCCGTCGAGTCGATGGTGGGCCGGACCGGCACTGGGTGCGGCAAACGGCATTCTGACAGGCATGACGGGCTCGTTCGTGTTTCCGGGAGTCATGTACCTGCAGTCGATTGGCTTGTCCCGGAACGAACTGATCCAGGCGATGGGCATGCTGTTCACCATCTCGACAGTTGCCCTGGGATTGAGCCTGAACCGTTTTTCCCTGATCCCGACCGACCTCGCCGTCCAGTCGATCGTCGCGGTCGTGCCGGCGATCATCGGCATGAATTTCGGCGCCCGGATTCGAGACCGGATTCCGGAGGCGCTGTTCAGGACGCTGTTTTTCACCGCGTTGATCCTGATCGGCGCCGTGCTCGTTTCCAACGCCTGGTTCAAGTTCGCGTAGCGCGTGCGGCGTGTTCGGCCGGAACGGAGATCCGGCTTCCCGACGCGCCGGGAATGGTATGATTGCCGGGTCGGCTGAAGTGCCGGATTTTCCAGTCACCCCAGTTTATCGGATCGAATCATGGTATCGGAATTCCCCCAATCGGCAAGCGCCGTCATCATCGGCGGCGGAGTCACCGGATCGAGCGTTGCCTATCACCTGGCGAGGCTCGGTTGGAGCGACGTGATCCTACTCGAACGCAAGCAGTTCAGCTGCGGAACCACCTGGCACGCGGCCGGCCTGATCGGCACCATGCGCGCCAACGAGAATCATGCGAAGCTGGCCCAGTATTCCATGTCGATTCTCGGGGAGATCGAAGAGGAAACCGGTCAGTCGACCGGTTTCAAGCAGGTCGGATCGTTGTCGGTCGCGCACAGCGAAGCCCGCCTCGAGGAGCTGAAACGGGTTGCCTCGATGAACAACGCGTTCGGGGTGACCCGGGTCGACATCATCACGCCCGAAGAAGCGAGGGAGCTGTATCCTCTTCTCGAGACCGGCGATCTCCTCGGGGCCAGCTGGGTTGGCCAGGACGGGTACTCGAGCCCGGTGGACGTGACTGCCGCCTTCATCAAGGGCGCGAGGAATCGCGGAGCAAACTGTGTTGAAGGGGTCACGGTGACGGGCATCGTGGTCGAGAACGGGAAAGTCGCCGGGGTGACGACGGACCGGGGCGACATCCGCGCGGATTTCGTGGTCAATTGCGCCGGCATGTGGGCCCGGGAAGTCGGAAGAATGGCCGGTGTCAATGTTCCCCTTCATGCGTGCGAGCACTATTACGCGGTCACCGAAAAGCTCGACATCCCGCTGGATCTGCCGATATTGCGCGATCATGACTGGTGCACGTACTACAAGCCGGACGCCGGCAGCATGCTGGTCGGGCAGTTTGAGCCGAACGCGATTCCCTGGGGGCAAAACGGGATTCCCGAGGATTTCTGTTTCGATGAGATCGACGGCCACTTTGAAGAGCAGGTGATGGAGATACTCGAGCAGTCCCTGCTGCGGGTGCCGGTTCTGCAGGAAGCCGGCTGGAGGAAATTTTTCTGCGGGCCGGAAAGCTTTACCCCGGATGACCAGTTTCATATCGGCGAAGCGCCGGAGGTGAGGAACTTTTTCGTTGCCGCCGGATTGAACTCGATCGGCATCCAGAGCGCCGGCGGTGTCGGCCGGGCGCTATCGGAATGGATGCACAACGGCCACGCCCCGCTCGACTTGTGGGGCAACGACATCCGGAGAATGTATTCCTTTCAGGGCACCCAGACGTATATCGAGAATCGGGTCAGCGAAACCCTGGGGCTGCTTTACGACAACCATTGGCCCTACCGGCAGATGGAAACGTCGCGCAATGTCCGCCACTCCCCCATCCACGAAAGGCTGGTCTCGCACAACGCCTGCTTCGGGGAAGCCGCGGGATGGGAGCGGCCCAACTGGTTTGCGCCCGAGGGCGTCGAGCCCCGTTATGAATACAGTTTCGGCAAACAGAACTGGTTCGAGTATTCGGCGGCGGAGCACATGGCCTTCCGCACGGGCGTGGCATTGTTCGATCAGAGCAGCTTCTCGAAGTACCTCGTGCAGGGACGGGACAGCTGCTCGGCATTGCAAAGGATCTGTTCCGCCGACATCGATGTTCCGGCCGGAAAGGTGGTCTACACCCACTGGCTCAACGACCGGGGCGGCATCGAGGCGGATCTGACCGTAACCCGCCTTGACGAGAACCGTTTTCTGATTGTCAGCGCGGCCGCCGTCACGAATCGGGATCTGAACTGGCTGGCGAGGAACATTCCCTCGGATACGTTCTGCACCGTGACCGACGTGACCGGCGGCGAGGCGATCCTGGGGATCATGGGCCCGGACAGCCGCGCGCTTCTGGACGACGTGCTGGGAATTGGCCTTGAGGCGTCGGAATTTCCTTTCGGCACCTCAAGGACCGTGGAGGTCGGCTGCGCCGTCGGCCGGGCGAGCCGGGTGTCTTTCGTCGGCGAGCTGGGGTGGGAGATCTATCTCCCTGCAGACATGGCGAGGCACGGCTTTGACGTGATCTGGGAGGCGGGACAGCGACACGGCCTCAGGCTTGCCGGCCTGCACGCTCTGGACAGCGGGCGCATCGAGAAGAAATTCCTGCATTTCGGGCACGACATATCGGAGGAGGATACCCCGCTTGAATGCGGCTACTCGTTCGTCTGCCATCTCGACAAGAGCGTCCCGTTCATCGGCCGGGACGCGATACTGAAACAGAAGGAGGACGGATCGTGGAAGAGGAAGCGGCTGGTCCAGTTTCTGCTTGAGGATCCGGAGGCCATCCTCTACCATCACGAGCCGATCATCCGCAACGGCGAGCAGGTCGGGCATCTCACCTCGGGAAACTACGGGCATTTTCTCGGCGGCTCGGTCGGTCTGGGCTATGTCTATTCCGAAGAGGACATCGATGCCGATTACATTCGATCGGGCTCGTTCGAGATCGACATCGCGGGTGCCCGGATTCCGGCGAAGGCAAGCCTGACGGCGATGTATGACCCGAAGGCGTTGCGGATGCGAGGCTGAGCGTTTACCGGGTTCGGGACGGATTGCCGGCCGGAACCCGGGATTCGGGGTTGCAGAGGCCCGTGCCGGGGCATTCAGCGCTTGCGGATGTTCTGGAGAAACTCGTCGTCGCCGACATGCCGGACATCCGCGCCGGTTTCGATGAACACGATGTGTCCCGCTATGTTCTTGGCGTGGCCGCCAAACCGCTCAAGCGCACGAATGCCGAGGACGATGTCGATGAAATGGCCGATGTTCCGTGGATCTTCCATGATGAATGTGCTGAGCCGCCGGATGATCGACTGCAGCTGATTGTCCAGTTTCAGGCCGCGCTTGACCACCTTGCCGGCCATCTTGAGGTTCTGCTCGCGGAAGGAATCCATGCTGAGCTGGAGCATCTTGCAAACGTATTCGGCGAGTTGATGGATGTCGCGCAGGATTTCCTCGGTCGGGGGTTTCTCGCCGGCCTCGAAGAACCGGATCGTCAATCCGGCGATTTTCCGGGCTTCGTCGCCGGACCGCTCGAGATCCGACACGATTTTTCCCACGGCGATCAGTTCGCGCAGGTCTCGCGCGACCGGCTGCCGCTTCGCGATGAGCCGGACGATTTCGTCGCTCGCCTTGGAGTCGAGCTCGTTCAGCTTCGCATCCCGGGCAATGATGTCGTAGGCCTGTTCCGGATCCTCGTTCTGGAGTGATTCCAGCGCCTTGGTCAGCTGGTCAGCCGCCAGTTCCCCCATTTCCAGAATCAGGCCGTTCAGGTGCTCCAGCTCCTGGTCGAAACGCTTGAAGATGTGGCCGTCGTTCACGTG
>VYGS01000141.1 GCA_009841725.1 Gammaproteobacteria bacterium | reverse complement strand
CCCTGAACCCGCGCACTAGGAGCCGGGGAACCGTTCAGTTTTGCCAGATTTTACGTCACGAGGTCAGCAAGGGCTATTCATTCACTGAGAGAAAACGTATCCGAAAGAGTTTCAGCAAGCGTACCGACGATTTCAAGGTGCCTTTCTTGCTGGAGACCCAGTTGGAATCCTACAAGAAGTACCTGCAGGCCGATACGCCCCCGGATCAGCGCATCGACCAGGGAATACAGGCCGCGTTCAAGTCGGTGTTCCCGATCGAGAGCTATAACGGCAGTGTCGTTCTGGATTTCGTCAGCTACCGCCTGGACACGCCGCGATTCGACGTGCTCGAGTGCCAGCAGCGCGGGCTGATGTACGCCTGCCCGATGCGTGTGGTGCTGCGGCTCTTCGTTTTCAACAAGTCCGGCAGCGGCAAAAAGCCCAAGAACGTCATCGAGCAGGAAGTGTATCTGGGCGACATGCCCCTCATGACCGACAACGGCACCTTTATCGTCAACGGCACGGAGCGGGTGATCGTCTCCCAGCTGCACCGTTCTCCGGGCGTGATTTTCGATGACGACGGGGGCAAGACGCATGCGTCCGGAAAACTCCTGTTTTCCGCGAGAATCATCCCGTATCGCGGTTCCTGGCTGGATTTCGAGTTTGATCCCAAGGATCTGCTGTACATGCGGATCGACCGCCGCCGCAAGCTGCCGGCAACCATCATGCTGCGGGCGCTCGGGTACAGCACGGAGGAAATCCTGTCGATGTTTTTCGAGAACGACCGGATCCGGCTCGAGGAAGACAGGACCCTGATGAACCTGATCCCGGACCGCCTGCGCGGTCAGCGTCTTGATTTCGATATTGTCGATTCGAAGAACAAGGTGCTTATCGAGGCCGGCAAGCGAATCACGAGCCGGCACATCGGTCTGATCGAGAAATCCGGAATCAGCCAGATCAAGGTGCCGGTCGACTATGTCCTGGGGCGCACCCTGGCCAAAGACATCGTGGATACCGAGACCGGGGAGTTGCTGATCAGGGCCAATGCGCAGGTCACCCGCGAGACATTGGACCTGCTTGCGGCGAACGAGATCAACGAGATCGAGACCATCTACACCAACGACATCGATTGCGGTCCGTTCATCTCGGAGACGCTTCGCATTGACACCACCCGGACCGAGGAGGAGGCCCAGGCGGAAATCTACCGCATGATGCGGCCCGGAGAGCCGCCAACCAAGGAGGCCTTCTCGACGCTGTTTACAAACCTGTTCTTCAACTTCGAGCGCTATGATCTCTCGGCGGTCGGCCGCATGAAGCTCAACCGCCGCCTGGGCCGGGAATCGGACGAGGGGCCGGGCACCCTGAGCAAGCAGGATATCGTGGACGTGATCCGCAAGATCGTGGCACTGAAAAACGGCAAGGGCGAGGTCGACGATATCGACAATCTGGGAAACCGGAGGGTGCGCTCCGTCGGCGAGCTGGTGGAAAACCAGTTCAGGATCGGCCTCGTCCGGGTCGAGCGGGCGGTCAAGGAACGGTTGAGCCAGGTCGAGAGCGAGAATCTCACCCCCCAGGATCTGATCAACGCGAAGCCGGTCGCCGCCGTCGTGCGGGAGTTTTTCGGTTCGAGCCAGTTGTCCCAGTTCATGGATCAGACCAATCCGCTTTCGGAAGTCACGCACAAGCGTCGGGTTTCGGCGCTGGGCCCGGGCGGCCTGGCCCGGGAGCGGGCCGGATTCGAGGTCCGGGACGTGCATCCCACCCATTACGGTCGGGTGTGTCCGATCGAAACTCCGGAAGGCCCGAATATCGGACTCATCAATTCGATGTCCTGCTTCGCGAAGACCAACGAATACGGCTTTCTTGAAACGCCATACCGGCGGGTTGTCGACCGCAAGGTGACCGATTCGGTCGACTATCTCTCGGCCATCGATGAACACAAGTACGTCATTGCCCAGGCGAATGCCGCCCTCGACAAGGACGGGCGCTTTGTCGATCAGCTGGTGTCGTGCCGGCACAAGAACGAGTATTCGCTCTCGAGCCCCGACCAGGTCGACTACATCGACATCGCGCCTCAGCAGATCGTGTCCGTGGCCGCTTCCCTGGTCCCCTTCCTGGAGCATGACGACGCCAACCGGGCGCTGATGGGCGCCAACATGCAGCGCCAAGCCGTACCGGTCCTGAAGAGCGAGAAACCGCTTGTCGGAACCGGCATGGAGCGATCGGTTGCGGTCGACTCGGGGGTAACCGTCATCGCCCGGCGCGGCGGCGTGGTGGATTCCGTGGATGCGGGGAGAATCGTGGTCCGGGTCCATGACGACGAGGGCATAGAGGGCGAACCGGGAATCGACATCTACAATCTGATCAAGTTCCGGCGCTCAAACCAGAACACCAACATCAACCAGAAGCCTCTGGTGACGGTCGGAGACGCGGTATCGAGGGGCGACGTGCTGGCCGACGGACCGTCGACCGATCTCGGGGAGCTTGCCCTCGGCCGAAACGTGCTGGTGGCCTTCATGCCCTGGAACGGCTACAACTTCGAGGACTCGATCCTGATATCCGAGCGCCTGGTCAAGGATGAAACCTACACCTCCATTCACATCGAGGAACTGGTCTGCGTGGCGCGTGACACCAAACTGGGCCCGGAGGAAATCGGTCGGGACATTCCCAATGTGGGCGAGAGCGCGTTGTCGAAACTGGATGAATCGGGGATCGTCTACATCGGGGCCGAAGTGCATCCGGGAAACATCCTGGTGGGCAAGATCACGCCGAAGGGCGAGACCCAGCTCTCGCCGGAGGAGAAGCTGCTCCGGGCAATCTTCGGAGAGAAGGCCTCGGACGTCAAGGACACGTCGTTGCGGATGCCTTCGGGAATGAAGGGAACGGTGATCGATGTGCAGGTGTTCACACGCGACGGACTGGAAAAGGATGCCCGGGCGGTGGCCAATGACGAGCACGAAATCGAGACGGTCAGGAAAAACCTGGAGGATCAGCGGCGAATCATGGAGAACGACGCGTTCGTCCGGATCGGGAACCTTCTGACCGGTCAGGTTGCGTCGGACGGCCCGGGGCTGGACGAGGGAACCGTCATCACCGGGGAAACTCTCGCGGGGCTGGAGCGATCGGACTGGTTCCAGATTTCGCTCGCGGACGAGAGCGCCAATCGGGCGGTGGAAAGAATCCGGGACCAGATGGATGCGCAGCGGGAGGAGTTTGAACGCAAGTACGAGGAAAAAAGGGAAAAGATTGTCATGGGAGACGACCTCGCGCCGGGTGTGCTCAAGATCGTCAAGATATTCGTGGCGGTCAAGCGGCACCTGCAGCCGGGCGACAAGATGGCCGGGCGTCATGGAAACAAGGGGGTCATCTCCAAGATTGTGCCGGTTGAGGACATGCCCTACATGGCCGACGGAACCTCGGTGGACATCTGCCTGAACCCGCTCGGCGTGCCGTCGAGGATGAACGTGGGGCAGGTTCTCGAGACCCACCTTGGCTGGGCGGGCAAGAAGCTCGGCGATCAGATTCAGGAACTGCTCAAGAAGAAAAAGCGCCCCTCGCAAGTGCGCAAGGCGCTTGAGGGCATCTACAACGCCAGCGGCAAGAAGGAAACCCTTTCCGATTTGTCCGATCCCGAAGTCATCGAACTGGCCCGACGGCTCAAGGACGGGGTGCCGATGGCCACTCCCGTGTTTGATGGGGCGAAGGAAGAGGAAATCAAGAAAATGCTCAAGCTGGCGGGATTGCCGGAGAGCGGCCAGGCCCTTCTTTATGACGGAAGAACCGGGGAGCCGTTCGACCGCCCGATCACCTGCGGCTACATGTACATCCTGAAGCTGAACCATCTGGTCGATGACAAGATGCATGCCAGATCGACCGGACCGTACAGCCTGATCACGCAGCAGCCGTTGGGCGGCAAGGCCCAGTTTGGCGGCCAGCGGTTCGGGGAAATGGAGGTCTGGGCGCTGGAAGCCTACGGTGCGGCCTATACGCTTCAGGAAATGCTGACGGTAAAGTCCGACGACGTGTCCGGGCGCTCGAAGATCTACGAAAACATCGTGCGTGGCGATCACGGCATGGACGCCGGAATGCCGGAGTCGTTCAACGTGCTGGTGAAGGAGATCCGGGCGCTTGGACTGAGCCTCGATTTCCGCGAGGAAAGGACGCCGGGATAGGCGCATGTCCGGCCATCATGAGCCGAATGGCAGTTTGCAGGCTGAAACAGGCAGTCCGGATTCTATCCGGGGCGGCCGATAGCGAGAAAGAGACAAGACATGAAAGATATCTTTAACCTGTTCAAGCAGGCGCAGGCCAGCGAGGAATTCGATTCGATCAGAATCGGGATCGCTTCCCCGGAAAAGATCCGGTCATGGTCCTATGGCGAGGTCAAGAAGCCGGAAACCATCAACTACCGGACCTTCCGTCCCGAGCGGGACGGGCTGTTCTGTGCCAAACTGTTCGGTCCGATCAGCGATTACGAGTGCCTGTGCGGGAAATACAAGCGCTTGAAGCACCGGGGCGTGATTTGTGAAAAGTGCGGCGTGGAGGTCACCCTGTCGAAAGTCCGCAGGGAGCGGATGGGCCACATCGAACTGGCGGCGCCCTGCGCGCATATCTGGTTCTTGAAGTCGTTGCCGTCGCGGCTCGGGCTTCTGCTCGACATGACGGTGAGGGACATGGAGCGGATCCTGTATTTCGAGGCCTACGTCGTGATCGATCCCGGCATTTCGGACCTGGAACGCGGCCAATTGCTGAGCGAGGAGAGATATCACGAGGCGATCGGGAACTACGGCGACGATTTCCAGGCGTCCATGGGCGCCGAGGCGATCCGGATCCTGCTGCGGGAGATCGATCTCGAGGTCGAGGCGGAATTGCTACGGGAGGATCTGGAGCAGACCAACTCGGAAGCCAAGCAGAAGAAACTGATAAGCCGCCTGAAGGTGATCGAGGCGTTTCTGCATTCCGGAAACAATCCGGCCTGGATGATCATGGACGTTCTTCCGGTCCTGCCGCCGGATCTGCGCCCGCTGGTGCCGCTTGAAGGCGGGCGGTTCGCCACCTCGGACCTGAACGACCTGTATCGGCGGGTGATCAACCGCAACAACCGCCTCAAGCGCCTGCTCGATCTCAATGCTCCCGACCTGATCGTGCGGAACGAAAAGCGGATGCTTCAGGAGGCGGTCGACGCGATGCTGGACAACGGTCGGCGCGGCAAGGCCATCACCGGACCGAACAAGCGCCAGTTGAAGTCGATCTCCGACATGATCAAGGGCAAGCAGGGCCGCTTCCGCCAGAATCTTCTCGGAAAGCGCGTGGACTATTCCGGTCGCTCGGTGATCGTGGTGGGACCGACTCTCAAGCTGCATCAGTGCGGATTGCCGAAGAAGATGGCGCTGGAAC
>VYGS01000080.1:3615-5501 GCA_009841725.1 Gammaproteobacteria bacterium | reverse complement strand
GATTTTCCGTTCCGTCTTCGTACCCCGTCAGGTCCCGGCCCCCCTCGTACTTGAATCCCCCGGTCTTCTCGGCAAGAGAAAAGCAGGATGAAAGGGTTGTGCCGAGAGCGCTGGCCGACTCGTCCAGCGCCGCAGGATCGTCTCCACGCAAGATCAGAAGCAGCGCATGCTGCGTGGACGGAATGGACAACCCTCCCTGTGAATAGTCCGGAAACGGATCGAGACCGGGGACGGCCGCGCCCAACCCGTCGGCCAGGGGACGGCCGATTCCGAGAACATGCCCGGTGCCCGCGAACCGGGACGCCAACCCGTCGAGCAAATCCGCTGCCGACAACAAATCCACGGCGTCGAATTCCATGAAAACAGCATGGTCGGCAATGGGATCGAGTATTCCGGACTGATGATTCATGGGACTTCATTCATTATGCAGGTTCATCAAAAGTCAGAATTATAGGTGATTTCCAATCAATTCCGCGCGGTTGCGAATACGATAAAATAGCGCTGCAAACCGCCCAGAACGTTCACGGACGCGCATCCCGGATGATCATATGGGAACGATCCCGACAAACCCTTTCGACAAGTACCTCTATTCCGGCGCCTTCTACATCCAGGCGGCGGATTGCTATCGCCTGGTGCTGCAATGGCTTGAGCATGGAAATCCCGAAGCGGACGGCGCGATCCTCGGCTCGATCAGCGAGATCTGGATGCGCTCGACGCTTCTCTCCTACTCTGTCGCCTTGACCGGAGCCGGGCTCTCCGGCGAAGGCGCGGATTCGAAACTGGAAACGCGCATGGCGGAACTCCAAAGTATCGTTGCCGGATTCGGCCCCGGGATCGTTTCGGAAGTTCTCTCCCAAGTGTCGGCGCAACCG
Organism: Gammaproteobacteria bacterium; assembly: GCA_009841725.1. Classification (GTDB taxonomy): domain Bacteria; phylum Pseudomonadota; class Gammaproteobacteria; order Arenicellales; family Poriferihabitantaceae; genus Poriferihabitans. Next base: position 4,629 of record VYGS01000080.1, on the reverse strand, counting down.
GGCGGACCTCCCAGCCTGCAGGAATTTTTTGAAATCTGGACGGCCGCCTGCGCGAAAGCCCATGCCGAATTGCTGAACTCCGATACAGTGATCGACAGCGTGACCGGGATGATGAATCGATTTATTCATCATGCCTGCGAAATGTCCGGACCCGCTGGGGCCGAGGCATGATCAATATGAGTTCAAGCCCGGGCATCGAATCCGAACTCGAAACGTTCCGGAAAAATTACCGGCATCTCATTGACAATATCCGACGACTGGAGTCCGGTCAAAACTGGCATACGCCCAATGAGATCTGCTTCAATTTCGAAGGTATGAAGATCCGCGAATTCCGCGGAACGACACCCTCCTGCCCCACCCCGGTCCTGATCGTGTATTCCCACGTCAACCTCCCCCATGTGATCGATCTGACCGAACAGCACTCCATGGTGCGCCGCCTGATGGAGGCTGGCCACAAGGTGTATCTGGTCGACTGGGGGCAGATCAACGGCGAGGCCCGAACCCGGGATCTGGCCCGTTATCTTCACGACTATCTGGACAAGTCGGTGAATTTCATACTCGACAGCACTGGTGCCAAGCGTGTGAATCTGGTCGGAATCTGCCAGGGAGGCACCTTCTCCCTGTGCTATGCCAGCCTGCATCCCGAAAAGCTTGGCCGTCTGGTCACCGTGGTGACACCGGTTGATTTTCACGCCGGAGACGGTGTGCTGAGCAAATGGGCCAGAAAAATCGACTACTCTCCTCTCGAGAGCAATCCGGTCAATATTCCCGGAGGACTGATCACCCTGTTCTTCCAGTCGCTACGTCCCTATGACGACATGATGCGGAACATCAGACTGATCCGGAACCGGGTTTCACTGGACAGCCTGGAATTGACCGCCCTGGTCGATCAGTGGGTGTTCGAATGCCCGGACCAGCCCGGCAGGGCGTTTGCCCAGTTCATGAGATTGTTTTATCAGGAAAACCGATTGGTCCGGGGAGGTCTGCAACTGGGAGAGCAACGCATCGACCTCG
>VYGS01000080.1:0-3605 GCA_009841725.1 Gammaproteobacteria bacterium | reverse complement strand
CCTGAATCTCTATGCGAACGGCGACCATCTTGTACCGAAGGAGTCATCGGGAGCCCTGAAAGGCTTCATGGAGGCCGATCGTTATACCGAAATGACCTACGATGGGGGGCATGTGGGACTGATGGTCAGCGCGAGGGCCCAAAGAACTATACTCCCTGCCATGGGAGCATGGCTTGCAGGGCAAACGGCCTTGCGGCCGTCTTGATCAATACATGTGCTGTCCGCCGTTGATGTCGACCGTGGAGCCGGTAATGAATCCGGCGTCATCGCCGACCAGAAACATGACGCCGCGCGCGATGTCTTCCGGGTTTCCGAGACGGCCGACAGGGATGGTGGATATGATTTTCTCCAGAACCTTCTCGGGAACCGCACGCACCATGTCGGTCAATACATAGCCAGGAGCGATGGCATTCACGGTAATGCCGCATTTCGCGCCTTCCTGCGCCAATGCCTTGGTGAATCCGTGGATTCCCGACTTTGCCGCGGCATAGTTCACCTGGCCGTATTGTCCGGCCTGGCCGTTGACGGAACCGATATTCACGATTCGTCCGAATTTTCGCTCCCGCATGCCTTCAATGACCGCCCGGCTCATATTGAAGCACGATGACAGATTGGTCTGGATAACACGGTTCCACTGCTCGAAATCCATTCTGTGCATGGTCCCGTCTCGGGTAATGCCGGCATTGTTGACCAGAATGCCGACAGGTCCCAGGTCTGCCTCGATCTGTCCAACGGCCTCCTGACATGCATCAAAGTCGGACACATCGAACTTGTAGACCGAAATGCCCGTGTCTTTTGAAAATTTCCGGGCCGATTCGTCGTTGCCCGCATAGGTGGCCGCAACGGTATGGCCGGCATCCTTCAACGCCACGCTGATTGCTTCACCAATACCCCGGGTTCCACCGGTTACTATTGCTACTTTGCTCACGATTTATACCTCAGTTATCAATATATTCAAGGATTGTCGCCATCATCGAGCCGAACCCGAACGTAACTGCCCGGTGCATCCTCGATAACGTCAAGCTTTCCATCGCCCGGAATTCGGGCCGGCACTTTCTTGCCGCATTTCCGACTGATCCAGCGCTGCCATTCCGGCCACCAGGATCCGCGTTTGACCTCCGCCTGCTCAAACCATTTTTCCAGATCTGCCGGAGGCTCGCTCGTGGTGCGGTAGTTGTATTTCTTGTCTGCTGGAGGATTGACGATCCCCGCAATGTGTCCCGATCCGCTCAGAATGAACTTGACCTGCCCGGAAACCAATTGGGTGCCGGCATAAGTCGATTTCCAGGGAGCAATATGATCCTCAAGTGTCGAGACGAAGCATGTCGGAATGTCGATCTTCGACAGATCGACGCCAATCCCGTCGATACTGACGCCATTGGGTTCCCTGAGCTTGTTGTCGACATAGAAGTTCTTGATATACCAGCTGTGCATGCTCGCCGGCATCCGGGTTGAATCCGAGTTCCAGTAAAGAAGATCGAAAGGCTTCGGGCTCTTTCCCAGCAGGTAGTTGTTGACATAGAAGGACCAGATCAGATCATTGGCCCTCAGCATATTGAAAACGCCGGCCATGTGATCGCCTTCCAGATATCCCTTCTCGCTCATCTTTTCCTTCATGCCTTCAAGCTGTTCTTCATCAGTAAAGACGCCGAGTTCTCCGGGTTCCGAGTAATCCAGCATGGTGGTCAGAAAGGTGGCGGAGTTGATGCGCTCGTCGCCCCCGGCTTTCATGTAGGCAACACCGGTCGCCAGCAAGGCGCCGCCGATGCAGTATCCGATCGCATTGACGGATTCTTCTCCAGTAGCCGCCACGACGGCATCGACAGCCGAGACAAGCCCGTCGGTGACATAATGGTCAAACCGGACATCCTGATAGCTTTCATCCGGATTGACCCACGAGATCACAAAGACAGTATGCCCCTTGTCGACCAGCCACTTGATGAGTGAGTTGCGGGGCTGGAGATCCAGCACGTAATACTTGTTGATCCAGGGCGGAACGATCAGCATCGGTATTGTGTTGACAGTCTTTGACGAAGGTTCGTACTGGAGCAATTCGAACATCCGGTTGCGATACACCACCTTTCCCGGTGAGGTTGCGACATTCTTCCCGAGTTCGAACGCATCTGTATCGGTCATGCTGATCTTGAGCTTTCCCTTTCCTTTCTTGAGATCCGCAAGCATGTTCTGAAAACCGCTGACGAGATTCTGACCCTTGGTTTCAAGAGTCTTCTCGAGCACTTCCGGGTTTGTGACGGCGAAATTGGTCGGAGAGAGGCTGTCGATGTACTGCTCCGTGAAGAAAGCCACCTTCCTGGCCGTCTGCCGATCAATGCCCTCGACATTCGACGCCAGATCCCTGAAGCATCTCGACGTGAGCAGATAGGACTGCTTGATCGTGTTGAAGACCGGCTGCTCATGCCAGGCCTGATGGCGGAATCTCCGATCACCCTCCTCTTCCCGGATCACGGGGTCGGAGTCGAGTCCCATCATCATCATTGCGCTTTGATGGTAGAGCTTCATGGTGTCCTGCCAGTATGCCATTCCCGTCTCGATCACCTTTTCGGGATTCTTGAGCATTGCCTCGCACCATTGCCGATAGGCTTCAGCCAAGTTGAATGGATCGAAGTCGCCAATGTCGTATTGCGACGCAACCTCGTTCATGATTTTCTCCATCTCTTCCATGCTTTGTTCGTATTCACTGACAGTCATGCCGGATTTCGCGGTCATCGTGTGTCTCTCTGCGGATTGTGGGTCGGTGTGCGATTCGTTTTTCTTTCAGTTCGGTATCGTAACGGCTTGAAATCGCCATGCAAATATTTGTGCATTGCACAATTTTATGGATTTGACACCGAAAGTCAAGGTTCCCTGTGCATCTGAGGGATATTTTGGGAAGAAATGGCATTATAACTGCCTGTCGAGTGGATATTCACTTGATGACAGGGCAGTCTGAAAGAGAAAGGAATCGCCCCGGCCAACTGCGGGGCGAACGACAGGACACAAGATCGCGTGTTTGACAGCCTACCCTGCTCGCCATATGATTACCCGACTGAATTTCCTCAAGAGTCCGATGAACCAGCAAGACATCCGCATCATCAAGAAGTACCCGAATCGCCGAATCTATGACACCGAGCAGAGTCGGTACATCACCCTGAACGATGTCAAGAACCTGATCACCGACAATGTGGAATTCAAGGTGATTGACGCCCATTCAAAAAAGGATATCACCCGAAGCATCCTGCTCCAAATTATCATTGAGCAGGAATCCGAAAAAAATCCCCTGTTTTCGACCGAAAACCTCCAGCGATTCATCAAGTACTACGGAGCAAATCAGAATCAGCAGTTTTCGGACTTCATCAACCAGAGTCTCGCATTCTTTCAACAGCAGCAAGAGCAGTTCCAGTCCAGCATGAACGACATGCTGGACCAAAGTCCCCTCAAATTCTGGTCGGAAGTGGGACAGCAAAACATGCAGATGTGGCAAGAAATGCAAAAGGAGTGGTTTGCATCGATACAGAAACCGGACCAGGAAGAGAAAGAAGAATAAGCAAAAATTCTGCTATGCCAAAAAAGCCTTGACGATCGGTAATTTCAGGAGTATTGTTGTT
>VYGS01000017.1 GCA_009841725.1 Gammaproteobacteria bacterium | reverse complement strand
ACCCCGATGATGGCGGGCTGGCAGCACAGTCCCCGTTTTCCGAACGCGATCAGCGTATCGAGCAGAAACCGCCGGATGCCGTCAATGCCGTCGCCCGGAAACAGCATCCGGTAATCCGTGCCGAACAGCCCTCCCTTGTGGACGGTCGTGATGTCGATCCAGTCGACATCCGGCTCGAAGCTCCATTCCACTTCCGGAGCATTGATGCCGACATTGTTGTTGTAGTCGGTGCGCCACAACGGATGAACCCGATTCGGGCGCATCGGCACATCCTTCGTCGCCCGGGCCGTCGCCGAACGGATGGATCGTTCCATCCCGGTGAACCCTCCGTCAAAACGGGCATCGTCGCCGACCTTGACGAAATACCTGGGCAACCCGGTGTCGGCGCACATGGGGCGCCTCTCGGTGGTGGCGGTCTCGTAGTTCTGAACCATGGTCCGGATCACGAATCCGGACAGCGCCTCCTTCTCCCGGTCCGCGGTTCGCTTGATCCCCTCAAGATAGTCTTCGGGAATGTCGATAGCGGCCCTTTTCATGATTTCGTAGCAGGCCTGTTCGATCGTTTCTCTCGATATCGCTTTCATTTGTTCGCCTCTTCGATGATAGCCCGTTCAGCCCGACGGCGGCACGCCCGCTTCGCTGTCGATAAGGGATTCTCCCGGGCTGACGATCGTAAACTGCACCGATGCCATGTCCAGCGCCAGCCCGCCGTCCCTGCGGCACACCCGGGTATAGGACGACGAGTCCAGGTCCCCGGTTTCGGGAAAATCCGCGCGAAAGTGGGCGCCTCTCGAATCCTCCCTGGCGAGCGCCGCCATCGCGATCGCCCGGCTGACCTCAACCAGATTGTACAGATTGAGACAATCCTGCCAGCTCAGATTGAACGCCCGGTCCCGGTCCGGCAGACCGATCGTCGACAACTCGCCCGTGAAACCGTCCAGACTGTCGATCCCTGCACGGATTCCGGATCCGGTCCGGACAATCCCCACATGGTCCCACATGTCATGCAACAGTTTATCGCGCAATGAGGCCAGTTGCTCGGTGGATTTGCCGAACGGCAGCTCCGCCCGGTCCAGGCCCTGCTCGATCCACTCGGAATCCGGATCCCGAAATGGCGCTCCGGAAGCGACATACCGGGCCATCGCTTCACCGGCAATGCCGCCGAACACCGTCGAATTGGCCACTCCGTTTCCGCCCAGGCGGTTGGCGCCGTGCACACCGCCTGCATCCTCTCCGGCAACGTACAGTCCCGGCGATGCCGTGGAGCCGTCCACCTCCATTTCGATACCGCCCATCATGTAATGCGCAGTCGGTACCACCTCGACCCGGCCTGCGGCCAGATCGAATCCGCAATCGGCACAGCGCTTGACCATTCCGGGAAATTTTCGCCGCACGTTTTCCGGCCCGAGGTGGGCCATCTCGATGAACAGGCCGCCCTGCGGCGATACCCTCCCGGACTGGATTTCATTGAACATGCTGCGCGACACGATGTCCCGCGTCGCCCGTTCCGCAGACGGATGGTACCGTTCCATGAAGCGCTCGCCGCCGCCGTTCAGCAGATATCCTCCGGCACCGCGCAGCCCTTCTTCCAGGATGGTCCCCGTCATGCGGGTATGGGGGCCGGCCAGGACGCCGGTCGGATGAAACTGGATCATCTCCAGATCCCTGAGCGGGAGCCCATAGCGCAGCCCCATTGCCAGGCCGTCGCAGGTTTTGTCTCCGGACGGGGTGTGATACTTGTACATGGTGGGTCCGGCTCCGGTGGCCAGAAGAACGGCCCGGGCCCGGATCAGCCGATAACGGCCGGTCCGGATATCGATACACAGGACCGCCGCGATGCCGGACCGGTCCCTGGCCGGGACGAGTTCGATCGCGCGATGCTCTTCGAGCTTCTGGACATCAAGCGTCCAGACCCTTTCCATCAGCCGGTTGATGATCTCGATTCCGGTCAGGTCGCCGCGGTGCGCCGTGCGATCGAAGCTCTGCCCGGCAAAGGCTTTCTGATGGAGCGTCCCGTCGGGGTTGCGATCGAAGAAACAGCCGAGTTCGTTCTCGAGTTCGCGGATCCGTTCCACGGCCTTTTCACACAATGTCCAGACCAGATCCTGGCGAGGCAGCCATTTGCCCCCCACGATCGAATCCATGAAATGCCTCTCGATCGAATCACCCGGATTCATCGCGACATTGTATCCACCCTGAACCATGCGGGTGCAACCGGACTTCCCGAACAGCCCCTTGGCAACGATGGCAATCGATGCGTCGGGGTGTTCCTGGCGGGCGTGCAGCGCGGCAAACAGCCCGGCGCCTCCAGTTCCGAGAATCAGGATATCCGTCTTGAGCGTATCGATGGAGCGGACACTGTCCATGGTCTCATGCCATCCGAAACAGCATGATCCCGCCGACCAGCAGGGCGAATCCTGCGCACGAGATCACCCATCTCCCCAGTGTTCCGGGAGACTGGGAAGATGCCACCCACTCCAGTGCAAGCACCCGTATGCCGAAAGACAGGTGCAGGGCCAGCAAGGTCACCAGCCCCCATTCCGCAACCTTGAAGAGTGGCCGGTCAACCAGCGCGAGCGCTCCCGCCAGAGAATCGGAACCGCCCAGCGCGGTAGCCAGCATGATGAAATGAAAAGGCAAAAAGAGTGCCAGTGCCAGTCCGGACAGCCGGTGTCCGATGGACGCCAGGTAGCTGTTGTGTGAACGAAGGGGAAGCATCGTGCCTAAAACACCGCGAACACCGCGCTCATGCCAAGCCCGAGTAGCAGGACAAACAGCAGGGCCGCCAGCGAATCGATCGCCGGCCAATCGAGCCGGGTCCACTCCCTGAGAATGTTCCGCATGCCAATGGGGGCATGCACGGCGGCGGCCGCGACGAACACCAGGTAGAAGGCGGCCCATGCGACATTGCCCCGTGTTCGGGCCAGGATTTCTTCGGCGGTCAATCCGCCTTCGACCGCAAGCAGGATCAGGCCGACATGGACAATCACCAGCGGGGCAAGCACCGCGGCCGAAAGACGCTGTGCGACAAACAGGGTCTGTTCCTTCATCCGTCGTCCCGAATTTCCGTCCCGGTGAAAGCCATCCGCTTGAGACCGGCAATACTGCCGGCGGGATTCAGCTCGACGGGACAGAAGCGCACACAATTTCCCTGGCTGTGGCACGAACCGCATCCGTCCCGGCCAAAAGCCCTGTCGAAGGTCTCTGCGCGCTTGACATGCCGCACATCGTTCATCAGCGTCCAGGCCCTGTTGAGGGCGGCCGGTCCCACATAGCTGCGGTTCCAGTGGACCACGTCGCAGGCGCTGTAGCAGACCGCACAGTTGATGCACTGGAGCGCCGCATCGGCCCGTTTCCGGGCCGGGGAATCCGGGTCGACCCTGTGAGGCGGCTCGTGCCGGGTCCGACCTCCCTTGAACGTGGCTCCCGCCTTTTGCCAGGTATCGATGAACGGTTCGAGATCGCAGACCAGATCCTTGATCCGGGGCAGATTCCTCAACGGCTCGATCACCAGGGTCCCGCTGCCGGTGACTTTTCTGACATGCGTCCTGCAGGTCCACCGCGGCTGGCCGTTGACGGTCATCGCACAGGATCCGCAGACCCCGACCCGGCAGGCAAAACGATAGGCGAGCGAGGGCTCGTGGGTGCGCTGCACTTCCGTGACGACATCAAGCACTGTCTGGTTCTCGCGGGCCGCCACGCGATATTCCGCCCACCGGCCCTGTTCACCGCCGCGCCAGATCCGAACGGCCAAAGTCGCCGTTTCCTGCTCCCCGGCGGGATTCGTGGATGTGGACATGCCCACCTGATTCGATTCGTTTTCGACCGGCACACTATACCAGAGTCAGGCGAATCCGAAGACGCGGATTCGGCCAGCTCCGCAACGCGGGAACGGCCCCGGCAAGGATGGGGGACTGCATTCAGGCATGCCGACAGTGATCGCGACAGGCGCGACGATCAGCCCTGACCGGGAAGCGTCATTCGTTCATTGAGATGCTTTACTCGATCGGGTGATGCATCCTGCATGAGCGGTCTTCCGACGACGATATCAAGGCGCTGCCCCGCTGCGCAAGCCGGTCAACCGATCGCAGCCGTCGACAGCAGCCACAGCCCGAATACGGTATACGCGACCATCAGGCCCGCGAGATACAGCTGGCTGCGGGTTGCCTGTCGCAGCGACCGGCATTGGTCGAGGGCAATCGAGTGGGCGATCGCGATGCCCACGGCATGGCCGGCCACGATCACGGCCGTCTGGAATCCCCAGATCACGGCAACCGGCTCGATATGGTTCAGAAAGGAGGTCGTGACATGGAAATGGCCCAATCCCAGCAGGCTGCGCCCGGACGCCATCGGATCGTCCAGAGCCAGGAGGAGATACTGGCCGTTGACCAGAATCTGCGTCAGGTAATGCGCAAAATGAAACACCAGGGAAATCGGGATGATCGAATAGACCAGCCGCCCGGCCGCCTGGCGAGACGATCCGGTGCCGGCAAGCCGGCATCCGAGATGCACGCAGGCGCCGAACAAGAGAATCAGGCAGCCCAGAGCAAGTGTCATGCCGAGCGTGTTCTGAACCCACACCGCGCTCCTTCCGGGAAACTCCAGTGGGTTGACCCCGATCCGCTGAAGCCAGAAAAACGTTCGCGACAGGCCGTCGTATGAAACCGTCCCCAGCGTGGTCAGCACGAACACCACACCCGAGAGCGGCAGCGGGGGCAGGATCGAAAGCGTACGGCCCGGGACAGAGAGATGGATTGCGCCGGCATCTCCCGACGAACGCCCCCGCGTGAAGGGCGACAGGGAACCGATCAGCCGGAAAAAGATCGAGAACGGCTCCCCGCGCTCGAACCAGTCCCGCTCGCCGAACACCAGAGCCGCGAGGAAGTTGATCAGCCAGAATGCCGAGACGAAGTATCCGAGACGGGCCGGATCCTCGGGGGCGATATAGATCAGCTCAAACCATGCGAACATGACGAACAGCACGATGGCGGGAAGATAGCCGACGCGATCGGGCAGTCTCGCAAAGGACTCCGGCAGCCGGAGCAGCGCCCTCAGGACCCGGACCGGGCCCTGCCATGGATTGAACAGCCTCCAGAGGTCGCCGAGCACGCACTGGACCAGGCTGAACATCACCCACCAGCCGGTCCAGACGAAGAGCGGCAGGGGGTTCGCCAGCGGATCGCGGGAGCCGGCAAATCCCCAGTACAGCAACACGCACAGCGCCGCAAACGACACTAGGCTTGATATCGTGCCGCGCAGCGGCCGGCACGCAAAGAGCCGTATCCTCCAGTCCGCAACCCGCCTGAACCGCTCGGCCGAGACGACCGCGAGAAGCAGAAACGACGCCAGCACCGATGCCGCGCCCCCGATCACGTACAGTTCGGTCGGAAGCAGCAGCACCAGCCCTCTTTCCGCGCTGTGCGCATGAACCGGGGAGGCGGCCGCCATCGACAGCAATCCCCATGCCGGGAGAGCGCAACCGCACCTGGCCAAATGCCGCAAGGCGTTCCGGCATACGCTGCCGCGAGCGCCTGATTCACAGCGGGGCTTGAATCGCTTGACGGTCATTTTCCAGACTTCCGGCTTTACCGCGCTAGACGCTGAGATAGCGGCGGACCGTTTCCATGTCGGCGGACAATCCCCCGACCGGCAAAGTCTTCCTGATTGTCCCGTTGTCCATCAGGCAGACCCGTTGCGCGGTGCTTCGGACCACATCCAGACGCTGCTCGACCATGAGCACGGAGACGCCTCCCGAAGCCAGGCGCCGGATCGATTCGCCGATGGCGGACACCATCGCGGGCATCAGCCCTTCGGTCGGCTCGTCCAGCAGCAGCACCCGCGGATCAAGGCACAGCGCCCGCGCCATCGCCAGCATCTGCTGCTCGCCTCCGCTCAGCGTGCCGGAAACCTGGGACAGCCGCTCCTTCAGCCTTGGAAACAGATCGAACACCGCCTCGTAGTCCACCCGGCGATGACGTCGGACATAGGCACCGACCTCGAGATTTTCCCGGACCGTCAATTCGGCGAAAAGCCTCCGCCCCTGGGGCACGTAGCCGATGCCCGCGGACGGAATCCGATGGGCGGGACGACCGCTGATCGGCTCTCCATCGACCGTCACCGTCCCTTCCCTCGACGGCACCAGGCCCATGATTGCCTTGAGCGCCGTGGTCTTGCCCGCCCCGTTCCGGCCAAGCAGGCACAACGTCTCGCCTGCGGTAATCTCGATCGAGAGGCCCCGGACCGTCCGGCTGCCCGGGGCATATCCCGCACTCAGGCTGTCGACCTTGAACCTCATTCTCCCAGATAGGCCTCCTGTACCCGGCGGTCCTGCCGGATCCGGGCCGGATCGTCCTCGGCCAGCACGCGCCCCTGGTCCATGACCGTGATCCGGTCCGCGAGCGCCATGACCAGGGGCATGTTGTGCTCGATCAGGATAATCGTCTTGCGCACGCGAATGTGTCCGACGAGACGGATGAATTCCTCGATCTCGCTTTCCGACAGGCCTTGCGTCGGCTCATCCAGTATCAGGAGCGGGGGATCGAGCGCCAGTCCGATCGCGATTTCAAGCAGCCGCTGATGGCCGTAGGCGAGTTCCCCCGCAGGCTTGTGCCAACTCGATTCGAGTCCGGTCAATCTCAGGCACTCCCTTGAAATCTCCTCGACATGCGATTCCCGCACACGGGCCCATCTCGACGCCGACTCCTGGCGTGCCCGCATCTGCGCACCGATCGCGGCGTTCTCGTACACCGTCAACCCCGGATAGACGCTGGTGATCTGGAACGTGTAGGCGATTCCCAGGCGCACCCGCTTCCAGGACGGTGAGCCGGTGATGTCGACTCCGCGATAGATGATCCGGCCCGAATCCGGTCGAATCCGGCCGGACAGCAGACTCACCAACGTCGTCTTCCCGGCGCCGTTCGGGCCGATGATTCCCCGGATTTCCCTCTCCTTTACGGAGAAGTCGACGCCGTCGACCGCGGCGATTCCGCCAAACGATTTCGAAAGATCCCGTGTCGAGAGTATGCTCATGGCAGCCAGTGCAGCCATTTTCGCCGTAGCGTTCCGAGAATTCCGACCGAAAAGTAAAGAATCAGCAGGATCAGGACAACCCCCGTTGCGAGCAGGTAGGCGGTCGTGTATTCGCTGAAAATGTCGATCAGATAGAACATGATGAAGCTGCCGAGCACGGGCCCGAGCACCGTGCCGGCGCCGCCGAGCAGGGTAAACAGCAACGCATCGATGGAATACTGGATGCTCGCGAAGGTCGAGCCGACATAGGCGAACAAGAGCGCGTAGGCTGCGCCGGCGGCCCCGGACAGGGCGCCCGAAACAGTCAGGGCCTTGAGCTTGATCGAGAACGTGTTGTATCCCAGCATCCGGGTCCGCGATTCGTTCTCCCGAACGGCGATCCATTCCCGACCGGTGCCGCTTCGAACCAGGCGGTGGACGACCAGGATTCCCGCGGCCAGCAATCCAAGGGCAATGTAGTAGCGTGTCACCGGATCGGCAAGGTTCACGTGAATCCCGACCAGTTCAAAGCTTCGGGCCCTTGCCGGCAGCACCAGGCCCTCGTCCCCCCGCGTATAGCGGGAAAAATACAGGGTCGCGAGATAGACCACCTGCGAAAACATCAGGGTGACGATCATGAACGCCACGCCCGTTGTCCGCAGGGCGATCATCCCGACCGCGGCGGCGGCCGCGCCGGCGACGGCGACTGCGAAGAGAAACGCCGGGAGGACATCCCATCCCAGATGATAGACGGTCAGGCCGGCCGCGTAGAGTCCGCATGCGAAAAACATGGCATGGCCGAGACTCAAGAGCCCGGTGTATCCGAAAAGAACGTTGTAGCCAAGCGCGAACACCGCAAGAATCATGATCCGGGTCACGGTCAGATGATGGTATTCGGGCAGGACGAACTGCAACAGGAACAACAGTGCCACGACACCAAGGTGCAACACGAGGGATTTCCTGCCGGTGGCGCGAGTCATGGCTCCCGGCGCCCGAACAGCCCTTCCGGCCTGAATATCAGGACCAGGGCAACCAGCAGGGTGGAGACCATCTTCGCCAGCGTCGGCGAGAAGAACATCGAGATGATTCCGTCGCTCATGCCGATCAGCAGGGCCGCGAACAGCGTGCCCCGTATGCTGCCCAGTCCTCCGATGATCACGACGATGAACGACATGAGAAGCGGGTCAAGCCCCATCAGGTAATGCACCTGCCGGATGGGCGCGATCAGCACCGCGGCCACCGCCGCCAGCATGGCCCCGACCGCGAAAACGGTGCCATACACGCGATCGACCGGAATCCCGAACGCCTGCGCCATCTCCCGGTCGAGCTGGGTCGCGCGCATCACCAGTCCCAGCCGGGTCCGGCTGATCACGTACCAGAGAACCGACAGCAGCCCCAGCGCCATGAGTATCACGGACAGCTTGTAGCCCGAGTAGCCGAACCACGGGAAGTCGATCCTGAAGTAAAACGGCGGCTCGATCGACCGGGCGTCCGGTCCGAACAGGATCAGCACCCCCTGCTGAATGACATACAGCATCCCGATCGTCGCCACGATCGTCGCCTCGGGATTGTGACCGATTCTCCGCAGCACCAGCCGCTCCGAAGCGAGCGCGACCCCCCCGACCAGCACCGGCGCCACGATCAGGGCCGCCACGAACCCGGACAGCGGATGGCTGAACAATGCGTAACTGATCCACCATGCGATCACGGCGCCCAGCATGTAGAACTCGCCGTGGGCGACGTTGACCACCCGCAGCACGCCAAACACCAGGCACAATCCGAGCGCCGCGAGGGACAGCACCGCCGCCTGCACCAGCCCCTCCAGCGAAGCCAGCAGAAGAAACGGCCCCAGGTCCAAGACAGTCCTACCGGTTGATCCGGGTGCTGGCGAAACCCGGGCCTTGGTCCGGTCGACCGGGCCGCACGGTTCGCGGGCCGCCGGCTACAGCGCCATCCGGGTGTAGTCGGCCTCCGGTTCGTACAGTCCGTCTTCAATGGATGTGGTGTGCACCACATCCAGGCGGCCGCCTTCCACCCTGGAGATGTGCTGGGAGCCGAAACACTGGTGGATCCTGCCGTTGAAGATCTTTCTCCCCTGAGGGTGGTTCCGGCTTTCGGGAAATTCGGTGAGCGACTCGGTCGCTTCGATCAGCGCCGGGCGGTCGGCCGGTCCGGAGTACCCGCTCATTTCCATGGCCTGCTTGATGATAAACAGGGTCTCCCAGCACCCGAACATGTGCGAATAGGTGGAGATGTCCTTGGGATCGTTCACACTGGCACCGTTCTGATCGACTCCGACCTTGTCGCGGTAGAACCGGTCGTGCTCGCTCTGGCCGGGCTGCGCATAGCGCGGATACCCTTCCCAGAAGTGCGTCCCTTCGAGAAACTCCAGTTGGGGTGTCGAGAAGTCGACCGCCTCGAGCGAATCGATGAAACCGAAAATCTGGGGCCGGTCGCCGGAACCGAAGTACTGTCCCATCTCCTTGACGAAGGTCAGCACTCCGGGACCGACCAGCACGTGGTACAGGACTTCCGTCTCCCGGGGTATTTTCGGAAAGTACCGGGTGAAGGACGATTCGGTCGGGGGAATCGGAATCAGTTCCAGCACCTCGCCGCCCTGCGCCGCGATCGCACTCGAGAAATAGTCCCGGTGGTCGTGTCCGAATGCGTAATCCGGAAAGATCATGGTGATCTTCTTTCCGAGATTCGAGGCGACCCAGGGCGCCATGGAGCTGACCTGGGACCGGACATCCGTGATGCCGGGCTGAAACACGTACCGGTTCAGGGAGCCGGACGCGACGTGGTACCCTTCCGACACGACATAGTACGGCAGCTTCAGCTCGCCTGCGCGCGGCGACGAGCCGATCACCACGTGCGAGAACAACGTCCCGTAGGCGACATCCGTCTGGTGCTGGGTCGCGAACTTCTCGATCACTTCCGCGCCACGCTTCGGATCGGTTCCGTCGTCCTCGATCACCAGCTCGACCGGGCGACCGTTGATGCCTCCCTCCCGGTTGATCAGATCCACCGCGGCCACGGCAGCCCTTTCATACCAGCGCCCGTAGGAGGCGCCGATCCCGGTGCGGTGGAGCTGCATGCCCACCCTGATCGGCCGGTCGGATCCCTGCACATATCCGATCATGGCGGGGTTGATCTGTGCGGACACGGCAACACCCGCCGCCGCCGCGAATTTCTTCAGGGTGCTACGCTTTTTCAGGTCGGTCTGCCTGTTCGTGGTTCGGCTCATGTTTCAACCTCCAGTTGCGGATGTCGGTGACGTCGGTAAACCGATGTCGGATTTCAATGTCTTCGGCATGATGCGTACACATGCCCTCGTCGCTTCAAGCATACTGGATAATTCGGCCCGATTTCAACGGCCCCCGACCGCGCGCCCGGCGCCTTCAGGCACGGTGGACATCAGCCCGGCCTTGTTGCGACAAAGGCAATCCCGCCCAGATTGCCGCCCTCAAAAAGCCTGGCGACCGTGGAATAGAAATCATCCAGGCCCTGAAAGCTCCCGATGCCGTGCAGGCAGACATGGCGCGCCCTGGACGCCCGGAACCGGGCATGCCGGTCCATGACGAATTCGGTCCAGACCGATGTCATGTCGACCAGTTCGATCTCCTCGAAGCCGGCCTGTTCCAGATCGGAGCGGTAATCGTCCAGGGTGGGGAGGTGGTTGCAGTACACCTGTTCGCTGAGCAGGGCCCGTTCCGACACCGAAAGCGGTCCGAGCTCGAAATAGTCCTCGACGTACATCCGCGCTCCCGGCCTGATGCAATCGAAGCATTTCCGGTACAGGGCCTTGCGATCGGGAATGTGCAGAAACGTCAGCCAGCTGACCAGGGCATCGTAGGGCGGCTCGGCCCGGGGAAGGAGCAGGACGTCCCCGCACAGGTGCCGGACCCGGTCCGAAAGACCGCAGCGCTTGGTCAGCCGTCTCGCTGTCGCATCGAGATCCGGCTGCAGCTCGAGCGCCGTCATCCGGCAGCCGGTCGAATGCGCGAGATACCGGGAGGGTCCGCCGATCCCGCCGCCGACCTCAAGCACATGCATCGCCCCGGTGATTCCGATCCTGCATACCGCCTCGTCGACCGCCTCGGTGCCCAGATAATGGTATTGGTCCAGCGTGCACAGCGTGTCCACGTCGACCGGATCCGTCTCCCCGAATCCCAGCGCCTCCAACTCCACGAAGATCCGCTCGACCTGATGGTAAAGCTTCATCGTCTTGATTTTGTCTGGACCGGCCCCGGGCCTGTTTTCCGCCATTGCCTGAGATTGCGAATGCCCCTGTAACGTGCAACTATATCAAAGATTTGATGTGGGTACGTGACAGGCGCAGGCCGGATTGTACTGTCCCGGCAATGTCCTTATAATCGGCCAACAGTCCATCGCAACATCCACCCCGATCCGTCCTGACTGCCATCATGTTTGAGAATGTAGAACCCACTCCGCTCGACCCGATCATCCGACTCATCGGAATCTACAACGCCGATCCCCGAGACAACAAGATTGACATGGGCGTGGGCGTTTTCAGGGACGCCAACGGGACCACGCCGGTCATGGCCGCTGTCAAGGAGGCCGAGCAGCGGCTGCACGACACGCAGACGACCAAGGCCTATGTCGGGCTGTCCGGAGATGAATTGTTCAACACCCACATCACCCGTCTGGTGTTTGGGCCCGAAGCCGACAACAACCGGATTCGGGCGGTTCAGGCGCCCGGCGGCTGCGGGGCGCTGCGGATCCTGTCCGACATGCTGTCCCAGGTGGCGGGCGACAGCACGGTCTGGCTGACGGATCCGACCTGGGGCAATCATTATCCGATCTTCCGGGGGAGCGGGTTTGCAACCGACGCCTATCCTTATCTCGACCGTGAAACCAAGACGGCCGACATCGACCGGCTGATGGACGCCTTGTCCAAACGGGGCCCCGGCGACATCGTCGTGTTCCATGCGTGCTGCCACAACCCGTCCGGCGCGGAACTGGGGCCCGGAGATTGGGACGCCATAGCGAAGATGGCGGCGAAAAACGGATTCTTCCCGTTTTTCGACATGGCCTACCAGGGATTCGGCGACTCGCTCGACGAGGACGCCTACAGCATCCGTGCCATGGCCCGGGAGGTCGAGTCCCTGGTTGTCGCGAGCTCCTGTTCCAAGAACTTCGGGCTGTACCGGGACCGCGTCGGCTGCGCCCTGATACTGGGCGAAAATTCCGATTCCGCCGACTCCGCCCGCGCCCAGTTGCTGAGCACGGCGCGCAGTTCCTACTCGATGCCGCCCGACCACGGTGCGGCCATTGTGGGCATGATTCTGGACAACGCCCCGTTGCGGGAGATATGGGAAGGCGAACTCGCCGACATGCGGGACCGGATTCTCGGGTTGAGACGTCAAATGAGCGACAGGCTCCGGAACGGAACGGGCGACGGCCGGTGGGATTTCATCGCCGACCATCGCGGGATGTTTTCCCTGCTCGTCCTGAATGACGACCAGGTCGGCACGTTGCGGAGCGACTACGGAATCTATGTCGTGGCCGGCGGACGAATCAACATCGCCGGGTTGAGGGACGACGAGGAGATGGACCGGTTCGTCGATGCCCTGGTGACCGTGACCGGGTAGAAATCGCGCCCGACTGCCGGCGATCCATCCCGGGCCGGAACAACCGGGACCGATTTCAGGCGTCGAGCCAGCGGGCGACCTGTTCGGCGTAATAGGTCAGCACGCCATGGCATCCCGCCCGCTTGAAACCGAGCATGGTTTCCATGACAACGGCCTTCTCATCGATCCAGCCGTTCTGCCCGGCCGCCCGGCACATGGCGTACTCGCCGCTGACCTGATAGGCGAAAGTCGGCATTCCAAACGCCTCTCGCACCCGCCATATCACGTCCAGATACGGAGTGCCCGGCTTGATCATCACCATGTCGGCACCCTCCCTGATATCCATGGCGACCTCGCGAAGGGCCTCTTCCGCATTGGCCGGATCCATCTGATAGCTGTACTTGTCTGATCCGCCCAGATTCGATGCCGAACCGACCGCATCCCTGAACGGGCCGTAGAAACTGGATGCATATTTTGCGGCATAGGACAAAATCCTGAGATTGGCGAATCCTTCCTCCTCCATCGCCTTGCGGATGCCTCGGATGCGCCCGTCCATCATGTCGGACGGCGCCACGACATCGGCCCCCGCCCGGGCATGGGAGAGCGACTGGCGGATCAGCGCTTCGACCGTGAGATCGTTGACCACGTAGCCGGTTTCGTCGATCAGTCCGTCCTGACCGTGGGTGGTGTAGGGATCCAGCGCGACATCGGTCATCACGCCGAGCTCGGGCACCGCGTCCTTGATGGCGGAAACTGCCCGCTGGACCAGCCCGTCCGGGTTCCACGCCTCACTGGCGTCGCCCGACTTCGCTTCGCGCGGCGTGACCGGAAACAGGACCACGGCGGGAATTCCCAGGGCATGCAAGTCCCGGCACTTCGAGACCAGAAGGTCGACCGACAGCCGGAACACGTCCGGCATGGACGGGACCGGCTCGGAAGCGTTCGCGCCCTCCTGGACAAACAGCGGCTGAATCAGGTCGGCCGCCCCCAGAGTCGATTCGCGCATCAGGGCACGACTGAATGCGTCCGCGCGCATGCGCCGCAGACGGGAAACCGGATAGTCTCCCTGTTGCGGGTGATCAGCCACTGCCGCGCCCGGGCGGTGTGCGCCGGGAGGTCCGTGATCGCCTCATGCGGATTTTCCCGAACGGGAGGATGCGCCCCGCTTCGATCCGGCGGTCGTGGACCGGCTCCTCGATGCGCGCCCTGCGGGGGCAGCGCCCGAAGACCCGGAGGGCTTCCGGGTCGATGCGCCAGCCCGGGCCTTGCCTTGCGCCGATGCCCCGGATTTTGCGCCGCCCGCCTTTTTCGCTCGAGCCGGCTTGGGTTTGCCCGACTTCGGCCGCGTCTCCAGGCGGTTGATCTCCCCGCCGGCGATAATGGTGCCGTCGACTTCCTGAACCACCTCGGCAGCCGTCTCCAGGGTATGCATCTCGAGAGGCCGGATCTCGAGATCGACGATGTCGCGAAGCTTCTGGTGAATCTCGTCCTTGTTGCCCTCGCCCTTCACTGTCCGGAGCTTGTGCTGCGCCCGATAGTAGGTGATGAGAGGCGATGTTTCGTTCTGATAGACCTCAAGCCGGGTTTTCACGGACTCCAGGTTGTCGTCGGCCCGGGAGAGAAACTCCGAGGAACCGCACTGGTCGCAGACATTCTCGACTTTCGGCGGAGCATAGTGCCTGTTGTAGATCGCACCGCAATCCTTGCAGCTGAATCGCCCGGATATGCGCTTGATCAGAACGTCGTTGTCGACATCGATATTGACCGCGATCTGGATCGCCCGGCCGAGCAGTCCCAGGAGATTGTCCAGAGCCTGGGCCTGCGGAATGTTTCTCGGGTACCCGTCAATGATGAACCCCCGCTTGATGTCCCGCATCCGGAACCGCTCCTCCAGGATGCTGAGCACGATTTCGTCATCCACGAGACGTCCCGACTCCATGGCCTCCTTGACCTGTATGCCGAGGGGAGACTCGGCCTCGACCGCATCCCGCAGCAGATCTCCGGTCGAAATCTGGGGAACCCGGTAGACTCCCGACAACATCTTGGCCTGAGTCCCTTTGCCAGAACCCGGTCCGCCTAAGAGAGCTATACGCATGTCATTTCCGCTCGAATGGTAAAACCCCGCCGAATTCCGCCGGGCAGACGGGCCTGTTGAAACCGGGAACCCTGCCAGACCGCGCCCGGCTCCCGGCAACGCCTATTCCAGCCCGACAAGAAATCCGGCCCAATCGACTTCCGAAATCCCGCTGGCGAAAAACCACGGATTCAGAATGTCGGGCTTATTATACTCCAGCGCAATTCCTTCGGCGTCGAGCACTTTCCCGCCGGCCACCTCAAGCACGCACTGGGCCGCCGCAGTGTCCCACTCGCTGGTCGGGCCGAGCCTCGGATAGATGTCCGCAGCCCCTTCCGCCACCAGGCAGATCTTGAGCGAACTGCCCATTGCGATCGTCTCGACCGGCCCGAGCCGCCGCTCCACATTGTCCAGATAGGCCCGCAGCCTTCCGCCCCGGTGGGAGCGGCTCGCCACCGCCACGAGACCGGCTGCGGACAAGGCTCTCGCCCGGACCGCCTCGGGCTCGCCGACGCCCTCTCGGCGAAACGCCCCGACACCCTGCGCGGCATAGTGAGACAGCGACCGGACCGGGGTGTGCACAACGCCGAGAACCGGCCTGCGATCATGGATCAAGGCGATATTGACGGTGAATTCCCCGTTGCCCTTGATGAATTCCTTGGTCCCGTCAAGAGGGTCCACCAGCCAGAATGTCGACCACCGTCCCCTTTCTTCCAGGGTCCCGGCGGAGGATTCCTCCGACAGCACCGGGATTTCCGGCATCAGTTGCCGCAATGACGACTCGATGACCCGGTGGGACCGCATGTCCGCGGCCGTGAGGGGCGAGCCGTCACCCTTGTAGTCGATCGACATGTCCCGGGTTTCATATACATCGAGAATTTCCCGACCCGCCGTGACGGCAATCTCCACCACCGTGTCAAGAAGACGATCGTTCTCAATGCTGCTCATGTCATGTCCATGCGGGTTACCCGGTGTCCGGGGAATGGGCCGACCCTGTCTCCGGAACCCGGACAGCGGACATCTTTGGCACCGGTGCCAGGGAGACTGTCGGCAAATGCCGGGCCGGACGCAGTTTATCATGACCGCTGTGCCCGATCGCAACATACGAAAACCGGGCCGGCGCCGATTCGATATAATTCCCGGCCATGTCTTCGTCCGCGAATCACCGTCCTCCTTCCCTGTTGTACCGGCGCATGCTCGAGGCCGGTACGCTCGAGGCCGACGCATCGCAGGAGCGTGCCCTGGCGGAGCTGGACAGACTGCACTCGGAGCTGGTTGACGCCGACGCATCGCGCCTTTCGGGCTGGCTGAGAGCCTTTCTGCCCGGCACGAACCGGAAACAGCCCAGGGGATGCTACCTGTGGGGAGGGGTCGGCACGGGCAAGACATTGCTCATGGACCTGTTCGCCGCCAGCCTGCCCGCAGGCATGTCGGAGCGCACCCATTTCCATCGCTTCATGCGCTCCATCCATGCGCAAAAAAACCTTGTCAAGGACGAATCCGACCCGCTCAAGCGGGTCGCCAGGGATATCGCAGGTCGGCACAGGGTGTTCTGCCTGGACGAATTCACCGTCTCCGACATTGCCGATGCCATGATCATGTCGACCCTGCTTTCCCGTCTGCTTGAGCGCGGCGTGACACTGGTCACTACATCCAACACTCCGCCGAAGAATCTCTACCAGGGAGGATTACAACGGGACCGTTTCCTGCCGGCGATCGAACTGATCGAATCGCACGCGACGGTCGTACGGGTCGACAGCGGAAACGACTACCGGATGGCGTTTCTCAGCGGCACCGATACGTTCCTTGTCCCCGCGACCCCCAACAGCCGTGCCCGGCTCGAATCGGCCTTCCTGCATCTGGCCGGACCCAACCCTGTCTTTGACGCCCGGCTCGAAGTCAACGGCCGCCACATCTGCGCGGTCGCCCTGGGAGCGGACACGGTCTGGTTCACGTTCCCGGCCATCTGTCAGAGCCACCGCTCCAACTCGGATTTCATCGAAATCGCGCGCCAGTTCCACACCGTGATCATCAGCGAAATTCCCGAACTCGGCCCGGACATGGATGACGCGGCCCGGCGTTTTATCGAACTTGTCGACGAGCTGTACGATCGCAACGTCAACCTGCTGGCTTCGTCACAGCAACATCCGAACGAAATCTACCGGGGCAAACGGCTGGCCGGGGCATTTCTTCGAACCGCCAGCCGACTGGTCGAAATGGCGTCGGAAGCCTATCTCTCGACCCCCCACCGATAGCCCGGACACATGTCCCGGATTCTCGCCCGCTCCGTCTCGAGGACCGAATTCATCGTCGTCATGGCGTTGATGATGTCCTTCGTGGCCCTGTCCACCGACATCATGCTGCCAGCCCTGGGCGAGATCGACCGGGATCTCGCAACGCGACATCCGAACGACCGGCAACTGGTCGTCGTCACCCTGTTTTTCGGACTGGTTGTCGGACAGCTGTTCTGGGGACCGCTGTCCGACAGCTTCGGGCGCAAGCCCGCCATCTTGCTGGGATCGCTGGTCTTCATCGGAGGCTGCCTGATCAGTGCCGTGTCCCACAGCATGGAGATCATGCTGCTCGGCCGGTTTCTCCAGGGCGTCGGGGCCGCTTCGGCTCGCGTGGTGACCGTCGCCCTGGTGCGCGACCGGTTCTCGGGCAACGAAATGGCCCGGGTACTGTCGCTCATCATGTCCGTGTTCATCCTGATTCCGATGCTGGCGCCCGCGATGGGCCAGGCGATCCTCTGGGTCAGCACCTGGCGAACGATTTTCGTGGCGATTCTGATCCACTGCGTTGCCGTCCAGATCTGGTTTTCCCTGAGGCAGCCGGAAACGCTTGCTCCGCGGAACCGGCTCCCGTTCAGGCTCGACTCGTTGCGAAAGGCCTTTCTGGAAGTCTGCGCGAATCGCGCAACCGCCTTCTACACGCTGTCCGGGGCCCTCATGTTCGGCATCTTTGTCGCCTACCTGTCCTCTGCCCAGCAGATCTTCCAGGATCTCTATGGGACAGGAGACAGGTTCGCCCTGTACTTTGCGGTGATCGCCGCATCCATCGGCCTGGCGATGTCCACGAATTCGGCCATGGTGCTGCGTGTCGGAATGCATCGCCTGAGCGCCGCCGCCCTCTTGGCAATGGTTGCGGTGTCGATGGCTTTTCTTGCCCTGACCGTGCAATACGGCGGAAAACCGCCTTTCGCGGTCACCCTGTCGCTGCTGTTTCTGGAATTCTTCCCGATCGGGATCCTGTTCGTCAACATGAACGCGCTGGCCATGGAGCCGCATGGACGGATCGCCGGCATGGCCAGCACCGTGATCAACATGCTGACCACACTGGGCTCCCTGGTGATCGGCACCCTGATCGCCCGGGCATTCAATTTCACGCTGTACCCGCTTGCGGCCGGATCCCTGATCCTGAGCATCCTGTCGTTCGGAACCTATCGCCTTGCGGTGAAAAGGCCTGTCCGATAACTGCCCCTCTCCTGAAGGACGGGGGAGGATATCAACCTGCCGTGCCCAACGACAGCCACCCTTTCGCGACCAGCCCGAGCGGGTCGGACGGGTCGACGCCTTCCATGAATACCCTGCCCCGGTCCCGGTGTGCGACCTGGTACACCAGCCCGAGCCAGTTGTTGATCATGGCCTTGCCGGTATCCGACCAGGTGATGTCCACGGTCTGTTCGAGTTCGGCGTCCGGAAACGCCCGCAGCGTCTCGTAATCGCCGGCACGGGCGAGCACATCGGCGCGGAAGGCTTCGGCGATCTCGAGCGCCTCGCCGTGGAAGTAATGCTCGGGAAACGGCGGGTAGTCCGGCCGGATGCCCACAATGTAGCGCACCACCTCGCGCTTGTATTCCTTGAGCAGGCTGATCTTGTCGTATTCCGGATGCCCCTGGAAAAAGATGAACCGGAGCCCGTCGGGACTGACCCCCAGATGCAGGTCGGAAACCTCGCCCTCGGCCAGAACCACTAGGCCGGCCTCGGCGAACTGCCTCGAATTGACTTCGTAGACATGCGAATGGGGCGCATCGAATCGGCTGTCGATGTTCCAGGTAATCGGATGCGGCCTCCCGGTCAGCCTGTGCGAGTAGACACCCCACCGCTTTTGGGGGAGCGCATAGCGCTCGAAGCCGTACAGCATCTGCACGATGGCGTGGGTTGCCAGACAGGAGCACATGACCGAACAGACATTGTCCTTCGCCCAGTGTACCACCTCCTCGAGCGGTTTCCAGTACTGCTCGGCCGTGATATCGGGCAGCGCCGGATTGGCCCCGGAAAGAATCAGCGCATCCAGGCCCCGCTCCCGGATTTCCCCGAAGGTCGTGTAGTGCTTCCGAATATGCTCGGCGGCCGACGCCTCCCTTGGAATCTCGGGGAACGAGAAGGGATGG
Source organism: Gammaproteobacteria bacterium (assembly GCA_009841725.1). Classification (GTDB taxonomy): domain Bacteria; phylum Pseudomonadota; class Gammaproteobacteria; order Arenicellales; family Poriferihabitantaceae; genus Poriferihabitans. The sequence continues at coordinate 5,869 of VYGS01000017.1, read as the reverse complement.
ATGAAGAACTGCGCGATCCGGTTGCAGGATCCGACAAGTCGCATGAACTGCCGTTCGGTCGCTTCCAGGGCGGCATCGGGCATCATGTTGAGCAGGCCGATGTGAAGCTCCCGGATGTCCTGGGTGCGGGCCCGGTCCAGCGCCAGGACTTCCTGGCCTTCGTCGCGCAGCCGCCGGAAACTCGGCAGGCCGGATGTCTCAACCAGCGGCATGGCTCATCACTCGCCCGCCAACGGATTGTCCAGGGTATCGCACAGCAACTCGAGGATGTCCTTCTCGTCACGAAGGCCCCAGATTTTCTCCGCCTCGATCGTGTAGCCGAACTTTCCGGCAATCCGCTCGTACTGGGGCCTTCGGTAGTCGATCAGCAGCGGAAACACCCACCGGACAAACTCGTCCGGGTCGATCTCGTCGGAGGATTTCATCGAATGCTCCTCCAGATACTGCGCGAGATGCGCATCGAGAAAGTCGCTTTCGTAAAACAGCGGTTTCGGCTTGCGGGTTGCCCGGTCGATCAGCACGTGCTCCAGGGAATCGTCGGCGTGCAGATACAGCACAACGCTGACCCGGGACAGCCGGTCCCAGCATTCCGAATCGGTCAGACCGCAAATACTGCCTCCGGCATCGTTGATGAAGTGCGGATATCCGTAAATGAACCGGGATTTTTCCATGAATACCTCGACATCGAACATGGTCTGTATCTCGGCATCCCTGAAGATCGCCTGCCTGCGCTTGAACTCGTCGATGCTCAATCCGCCGCGCTCCGGATTGCCGATCTTGCCCAGGAAGTTCGACATCGAAAACTGCTGCTCGAACGTGAAATTGTTGCGGATGTAGATCGCATCGGTCATGAGCAGATGTCTCAGGTCCGGATTCTGCATTGCCAGCCGCTTGACCTCGTCCAGTATGGGTTCATCCAGGTAACGGGTCGCAATGCGATAGTCCCCGGAGTAATGAAACCAGGTATCACGGGGGAGCTTCAGGGAAAAGGCCGTCTTGCCGACGCCCGACATGCCAAGCAGGGTCACGACCTTGTTCGGCCAGTCCAGAAATTGTTTCGCGGTCCACTTCATTCGATTCGCATCCGAAACCGGACAGAAAGATTCTACATGAACACCGCAAGGATAATCACACCGAGAATCAGCCGGTACCAGACAAACGGCATGAGGCTGAAACGTTGCAGGTAGCGCAGGAAATAGCGGATGCACAGGAAGGCCACCGATGCGGACAATCCGACTGCAGCGAACAGCATCGGCCAATCAACCGGGCCGGGCTCGGAAGCCAGCCTGAATCCTTCCCATCCGCCCGCGATGAGGATCACCGGAGCGGCCATCAGGAACGAGAACCTCGCCGCGGCCTCGCGCGTCAGCCCCATGGCCATGCCGGCGGTCAGGGTCACTCCGGAACGGGACGTTCCGGGAATCAGGGCCAGCATCTGGACCAGCCCGATGACCAGCATGTCCCGAATCCGGATCTCCTCGAAGCCGCGTACACGGCGCCCCCACAGGTCGGCGGCACCGAGCAGCAGGCCGAATCCGATCGTGGCCAGCGCAATGGAGACAGGATCGCGCGCCAGGGTGCTCACCACGTTTTCCACCAGCAAGCCCGCCAACCCGATGACGGCTGTCGCAACCAGGATGCACCAGGCCATGTTGCTGTGGAGAGTCGCCGTCCGGGTCCGGATCGAGCCCACCCATTCGCGCACCAGCAACCGGAAATCCTCATGAAAGTATCCGAGCACCGCAATCAGGGTGCCGACATGCACCGCCGTATCGAAAGCGAGCCCCTGATCGGGCCAGTCCAGCATGGACGGCATCAACGCCAGATGGCCCGAACTGGAAACCGGCAGGAATTCCGTCAGCCCCTGGAGTATCGACAGCCAAAGGACTTGAACCCAGTCCATCACAGGCGCTCCCGGATATTCCTGACCGCGAAACCCGACAGGCTTCGGGAATAGTTCCTGACCAGGGCCAGAACCTTGAACAGTTCCCCCATTTCATGGGGAAGGGTCAGCTTCTTGATCTGCTGGGCGATCTCCAGCGAATGCCGGACGGACGACTCCGATCCGGATTCGGCCAAGTCGAGCACTCCGTTCCCGATCAGGAAGCAGCCCTGGCTGCAGTAGCCCGCAACATCGGCCCCGCCGTCACGTCCCGCTTGCGCTATCGCGCTGAAATCGACATGCGCCGTGATGTCCTGCAGACCGGGGCGGGAAAACGGATTCATGCCGGCGACATGGCGATGGTGGCACATGAGCGTGCCGTCCATGCGTTCGGGATGATAGTATTCCCGTCTTGGAAAACCGTAGTCGATGAGGAGCGCCACACCCTCTTCAAGGGCTTCGGCCAGGGTCGAGGTCCAGTATTCGGCCTGGAGCCCCAATTCACCCTGGTAGCCCTCAGGCAGACCCAGCTCCTGGAATCTCGCGGCGATATCGTCCTTAAACGGCCCGCCCTCCTTCCAGACGAATGCGTCGCCTTCCAGTCCGACACCGAGTTCGAGGATCCTTCCCGAGTCGGTCACCCGAAACCGCTTGACGGGCATGGCATCGAGCACCTCGTTGGCGATGACCGCCCCCCGGATCCCGTCCGGGACGCGATCCGTCCATTGCACGATGTCGAGCAACCCGGGCGCATGCCGGCGAAACAGTTCCTGCTGCCGTCCGGACAGGTCGCCACTGGTCTCGATGATCACATACCGCTTGGGCAAGGCGGACCGCTCTTCGAGACGGATCAGGATGTCCAGCGCCATCCTGCCGGTTCCGGCACCGAACTCCACGATGATCCCGGCCTCCGGACGATCCAGATTCTGGAGGATTTCGGCACACTGCCCGGCCAGGCAGCATGCGAAAACATCTCCGAGCAGCGGAGCGGTGATGTAGTCGCCGTCGACACCCAGCTTCGCCGCGCCGGAGTTGTAGTATCCGAGTCCCGGCGTATACAGCACGTCGCGCATATACCGATCAAACCCGATCCACCCCCCGGATTCGACGATCGCGTCGCGAATCCGCGACTCCATCCGTGCCGGGCAGGCGGTCGAGGCTGCCGCAACCTGACCGGTTTCGCCTGACCGGCGGATCTCCGGATTCATGGGCTCGCGCACCCGGTCAAGATCCCGGCGCGATCGGGGGTCGGCGGATGCGCCGGCTCGTGGATTTGCGACCGGCCTCGGTTATACTCAATCATCTTCAATCCGGGCTTGCGCCCCAATCCGTCCCCTGCACGACCATGGCTGAGCCCGATTCCCCTGAAAAAACCGATCTCGAGGGAAGCATCGTGCTGATCACCGGCGGCGCCCGCCGTATCGGCGAGACCATCGCGCGTCATCTTCATGGACACGGTGCCCGCTTGCTCGTTCATTATCATACCAACGCCGAAAACGCGCAGCGGATGCAATGGCAACTCAACGCGATCCGGCCCGACTCGGTCGAAATCATCCAGGGCGACTTTCGGGATATCGCCCAATTCAAGATCGATCTGCGGCATGCCATCCATCGCCTCGGCAGGCTCGATTGCCTGATCAACAATGCCTCGCGATTTTATCCCACCCCGATCTCCTCGACCGGCGACGAGCAGTGGAACGACCTGATCGGCACCAATCTCATGGCGCCGTTCTTTCTCAGCCAGGCAACCGCCCCCTATCTCAAGATAAACCATGGCTCCATCATCAACATCGCCGACATCTACGCCCAACGGCCGCTGCCCGAGTATTCCGTCTACAGCGCCTCCAAGGCGGGGCTTGTCTCCCTGACCCGCTCGCTCGCCTGGGAACTCGGCCCCGAGATCCGGGTCAACGCGATCGCGCCCGGCGCGATACTGTGGCCCGATCATGACATCGATGAGATCGCCCGCCAGAGAATCGTCTCGAAAACCGCGCTCAAGCAGGTCGGTAACCCCTCCGACATCGCCAAGGCCGCGCTGTTCCTCATGACTTCGGCCGATTACATTACCGGCCAGATTCTCAATGTCGACGGAGGGCGGAGCATCCTGTTCGGATCATAACGCATATGATGAATCAACGCTCATACTGCCTTTTCGGATTTCTCTGCTGTGCCGGCCTGGTCGGTGCGGCGCTCTACTACCAGCATGTCGACGGACTCGAGCCTTGCCCGCTGTGCATTTTCCAGCGGATCGCGTTCATCCTGATGGGCGCGGTATTTCTCATCGCCCTGGTGCACAATCCGCGAAGGACCGGGATGAGCATTTACGGAGCGCTGGCCGCCGTCATTGGCGTGTGCGGGTTGGCCATCGCCGCGAGACATGTCTGGCTGCAGAATGCACCGGAAGACAGGGTGCCCGAATGCGGACCCGGACTGGACTACATGATGGAGGTCCTGCCGTTTCGCCAAATGCTGGAAAAGGTCCTGAAGGGCTCCGGGGAATGCGCGGAGGTGGTCTGGACGTTTCTCGGGCTCTCGATGCCGACCTGGAGCCTCATCTGGCTGATCGCGCTGACCGCGGTCTGCGTCCCGCTTGTCTTTTCCCGACGTTGACAGACGGATCGCCCGATTCGACTTTCGATAGCCTGTGCCGGGAAATCCGGCACTGCCGGCTTTGCGCGGAGCAGCTGCCGCTGGCGCCCAATCCCGTCTTCCTGGCCTCCCCGCATGCCCGCATCCTGGTGGCCGGACAGGCGCCCGGCATTCGCGTGCATCGAACCGGGATTCCGTTCAATGACCCGAGCGGGGACCGGTTGCGCGAATGGATGGGCGTAGACCGTGAAACCTTCTATGATTCATCCGTGTTCGCGATCATCCCCATGGGGTTTTGCTATCCGGGCACCGGGCCGAGCGGGGACCGCCCTCCCCGTCCCGAGTGCGCCCGGGCCTGGCGGGCAAGCCTGCTTGCCGCATTGTCCGGGATCGAACTGACGCTTGCCATCGGGCAATATGCCATCGCATGGCATCTTAGCAAACGGCGCCGGAAGAATCTGACCGAGACGGTCAGGAACTGGCGGGACTACGCTCCCGGAGTGATCCCGCTCCCGCATCCGAGCCCCCGCAACAACATCTGGCTGAGCAGGAATCCGTGGTTTGAACGGGATGTCGTCCCGTCGCTGCAGCACCGCATCCGGGAACTGGTCCCCTAGCCTCCGGAATCGGAAGAATCGGGACCCTCGCCCAGAACGTCTGCATACCAGCAGGCGAAATGGCCGACACACGGCTCGAGGGCGGCGAACCGGCCCTGCGCGGCGTGCGGAGACTTCAGTCCCGCGAACTGCTTCTCGAGCGCGGGAATGTCTTCACCGATCGCGGCCTCGATCCGCCCGATATACGATCTCGATCTCTCCTCGAACCCCTCATGCCGGACGGTCGAGGAAGGAAAGCAGATGTACTGCACCACTTCGGTTCTGTCCGGCGATATCGGGAACACGTAGTAGGACCACATGAAGTCGCTGCTCGCCCCGAACGCCATGTTGGGATAGACCCAGGTGTAGCGGACCCCGCAGCGCTCCCGGTCGTCGAGAGTGGGAATCGGGGGAAACGCCGAATCCTGGCGATCCTCCAGCAACCCGGCATTCAGACTCGTCATCCCGAACTGCGTGGCGAAATTTCCGAACACGGCATCCGGCGGGTCCGGCTCCCGGAAATACCCTCCGATCGAATGCGGGTGCACGAACAGCAAATGATAGTACTCGTTGAATACCTCGAGAAACTGCTTCCAGTTGCAACGGACATTGAGAACGCGCCGGTCGACGACCCGCAGGTCGTCAAGCATCCAGCGGGCATGAATATCCGAAAACTCGACCAGCCAGTCCGACAGGGGAGGCGGATCGCTCTCAAGGCTCAGGAAAACGAAACCGTCGACCTCTTCCACCGGAAAAGTCGCCAGGGAGTGGTCCTGCGGACGGAATCCTTCGGTCTCTTCCA
>VYGS01000140.1:2417-25027 GCA_009841725.1 Gammaproteobacteria bacterium | reverse complement strand
CTTCCATGCGGGCAGCCGAAACCAGCTTCCCGGACAGGTCGTAGGTCCAGCCGTGAAACGGGCAAGTCAGGACACGGCAGGTGCCGGAACCCTCGGCGATGAGGCTTCCCCGGTGACGGCAGACGTTTGACAGCGCGAGCAGATCCTCCTGTCGGCGCACGACGACCACGGGAATCCCCGCGATGTCGAACGCCCGATAGGCCCCGGAATCCGGCCACGAGTCCTTTCGGCCGATGCACAGCCACCCTTGCCTGAAGATCCGGTCCAGCTCGTGCTCGAACCATTCCCGGTCGACATAGCATCCCGGCGGAAGTGTCAGCGAGGTCGAAAGCGGGTATCGGACGTTCTTGAGCCGGCGCCGGATGCTTTCGGTGTTCGTGGACGGGATCACAACGGCCTGTGCAGGAACAGCAGAAACAGGATGGCGGCAAGAAGAATCATGAGAATCATGAGCATCTCGCGCACGGACCAGGGCATCAGCAGCAGAAACGCCTGCTTTCTCAACGGGGGTGCCAGCGCATTCGTCAGCGAGCCGACGGCCTCATAAAACCGCGCCTGCCCCCACCCGGCGATCCTGCACAGCCTGCCGTACAGGGATGGCCATGCCCTGCGGTACAGCCATTCGCTGTCGAGATTGGTCGATTTCAATTCAGGGGGATAGAGTCCGTTCAGCTGGAGCCAGATGAAGGCCATGGCCGAGAAAAACAGCAGTTGCGTCTGCTCGACCACATGGGGAATGTCGAACGGCCTGTAGTCGACCGCAAACGGCAGGTTGTCGTAGAGCAGCCAGGGATAGCAGCCGATCCCGATGCACAATGCGGCCGCGATCGACATGGCGATCAGCATGTGGGCCGGTGCCTCCCGGGGGCGCTTGCCCGAATCGTGGGCGAAAAAGGCGAAATAGGGAATCTTGATCCCGGCATGATGGAACACGCCGGCGGAAGCGAACAGCATGGCGAGCCAGACCCATTCATGGTGCTCGATCAGCAGGGCCGACATGACCATGGATTTGCTCACGAATCCACTGAACAGGGGGAAGGCCGATATGGATGCCGCGCCGACAATGCAAAGGCCGGTCGTCCGGGGCATGCTGCGAGCCAGCCCGCCCAACTCCGATCCGCGCATCTCGCCGGTCCTAAACAGCACGGCACCCATGCTCATCATCAGCAACCCCTTGAATATCACGTCGTTGAACGCATGGGCCACCGCGCCGTTGATCGCGAGCTCCGACCCGATTCCGATTCCGCAGACCATGAAACCGATCTGGTTGATCATGCTGTATCCGAGAACGCGGCGCAGGTCGTTCTCGATGACCGCGTAGAAGATCGGGAAACAGGCCATGACCGCGCCGATGTAGATCAGCATGTCCAGACCGGCAAAGCTTCTGGCCAGGGCATACACCGCAACCTTGGTGGTGAAGGCGCTGAGAAAGACCGTCCCGCTTGCGGTCGCCTCCGGATAGGCGTCGGTCAGCCAGTTGTGCAGCATGGGGAACGCCGCCTTGATGCCGAACGCAAGCAGAAAGAACAGTCCCGCGGGCTCGTCGAGCGACAGCGCCCTGATTGCCACGCTGCCGGAGTCGTGAAACAGGAACAGGGCGCCGGTCAGGAGCAGCACGCCCGAGACCACCTGTATGACGAGATAGCGGATGGCCGCCCGGCTGGCACGTTCCGTTCCCCGCGCGGTGATGAAAAAGACCGACGAGAGCGCGAGGCATTCCCAAAACACGAACATCGTCAGGAAATCGCCGGCAAACACCACGCCCAGTGCGCTGCCCGGGTAGAGCAGTGATGCGAGATGCTGCGGCCGGTCCTCGACGTGCCAGGCAAACACGAGGCCGATGATGGCGGCGATGTGAAAGAGCACCCCGAAAATGAAACTGAGACGATCGAGAGCGAACAGCGTGAGTTCCACATCGAACAGGCTGACGGTCCAGGACTGCGACGGATCCAGGGCGATCAGGTTGAGCAGCCCGACCACCGGAAAGATCAGCAACACGGGCTTGCGCAGGGCGGCGGGGAAAAACCAGCTGATTGCAGCCCCGGCAAACAGGATGAGAAACGGGGCGTTAATCATAGTGGTCCTCGTCTCTCATCAGCGGCTTGCGCATCCAGGCGGCCACCAGCACCAGGATCACGCAGGCGACGAATCCGTACAGGCTGTGGAAACCGAAAAAGTTCCACCAGTGGTCTCCGTGCTTGTGCACGACAAGATCCGCCAGCGTGATGGCGAAGCACAGCACGAAGAAGACGGTCAGGCCCCTCTTCAGCCGGGGCGGCAGGCTGTTGAATCTCGCTCTCATGATGCGACCTCCCGGGTGAGGCCGGCCAGCAGATGCTGGAGCTCCCCGGCCGCAAAGAATAGCAGGAAACTCACCGCTGCCGTGACGACCAGCGGAATGACCATGGCCGGGCGATTTTCAAGCGGTCCGGCCTCCCCCGCCCTGGCCGGCAGGAAAAACGCCCGAACCGGTATGGAGACAAGGTAGTAGACATTCAGCAGCGAACTGATCATCAACACCGCCAGCAGCGCGACCTGATCCAGTTCCAGCGCTCCCAGGGCCAGATACCACTTGCTCCACAGGCCGCCGGACGGCGGCAATCCGGCAATCGACAGGGAGGCGACCAGGAAAGCGCCGAATGTCCAGGGCATGGAGCGGCCCAGTCCGTCCATCTCGGAAACGTACTTCCTGCCCGAGAACACCATGATCGCCCCGGCGCAGAAAAACAGGGTGATCTTTCCGAAGGCGTGCATGGTGATGTGCATGGCGCTTCCGACCAGCGCATACGAATTGGCCATCAGAGCCCCCAGGACGATGTAGGAGAGCTGACTGACCGTGGAATAGGCCAGCCGGGCCTTGATGTCGTCCTGCCTCATGGCGATCGCCGAGGCCAGAAGGATGGTCAGGGCCGCAATCCATATCAGCGCATCGCGCAGCCCGATGTCGTTCATCAGGTCAAATCCGAAGATATAGACGCAGACTTTCAGGATCGTGAACACGCCGGCCTTGACCACGGCGACCGCATGCAGCAGCGCACTGACCGGCGCCGGGGCCACCATCGCGTTCGGCAGCCAGCGGTGAAACGGCATGATCGCGGTCTTGCCGATGCCGAAGGTGAACAGGACCAGCAGCAGGGCCGACAGCCCCGGAGAAACGTCGCCGAGCACTCCTCCCGGGGTGAACGACAGGCTCTCGCCGAAATTCCCGACCAGCACGATGGCGAACAGAAGGAACATGAGCGACGTCAGGAGCAGGACGCCGAGATAGATTCGCCCGGCCAGTACGGCTTCCCGGGTCCGGCTGTGGGTCACCAAGGGCCAGGTCGAAAACGTGAGCGTTTCATAAAACAGGAACAGCGTGAACAGGTTCTCGGCCAGCGCGATGCCCATTGCGCTTCCGATCGCGACGCAGAACAGGGCATGGAACCGGGTCTGGTGCGGGTCGTTGCCGGCCCGGAGATAGCTGATGGCATAAATCGATGTCAGCGGCCACAGCACGCCCGACGTCATGGCAAAGACCAGGCCCAGGGGCTCCACATGAAACGCCAGGCTGAGGCCCGGGATGATTTCGGCCAGCACCTGGACTTCACCGCCGCCCCGGTCGAGAAGGATGATCGTCAGGACAAGCAGGTTCAGGACGCCGACCGCAACCAGCGCCGCATCCCTGAGCGGGCGGTGCCTGCGAAGCGCCACCAGCGCAAGAGCGCCGAGCATGGGGAGAAACACGGGAACGAACAGGGACATGCTATCCTCCCGCGAGACTGGAAGCGGCCAGCGCCGCCAGTTCCATGCTCAACGATGCGTTCAGCCCGAACCACAGCGTCACGAGAGCAATCGCGACCAGCGGAAGCCATTCGGCGACGGTGATCGGCGAGCGGGTCCTGTCAAGATCCAGATCGGCCGGTTTCGCCCACAGAATCTCGACAATCCTCCAGATGTAGCTGACGCTGGTCAGCGAACCGAGCAGGATGGGAATGGACAGCCACCATGAGCCCTGTTCGACGGCGGCGTTGATCAATACCCATTTGCTGACGAAACCGACGGTACCGGGAATTCCGATCAGCCCCAGGCCTCCGAACAGGATCACGTAACTGGCCAGCCGGTGCGTGTGGGCCACACTCCCGAGATGCTTGATGCGGTCGGTTCCGGTCCGGGCGATCAGTATCCCCACCGCGATAAACACCATCACCTTGACCACGGAATGGTTGAACACGTGCAGCAGCGCCGCCGCCACCCCCTGTTCGGTCCCGAGGCACACTCCGACGATCACATAGGAAATCTGGGCGACACTCGGCCATGCGAACATCCTTTTCAGGCTGGACTCGCGAAGGGCGATCAGGGGGGCGATGAGCATTCCGGCGATCGCGCACGCCAGCAAAATCAGGTCGATCGGCATCTCTCCCAGACTGTATCCGACACTGAAGAGATCGTGCATGAATCGCAGGAGCACATAGATGGCGACCTTGGTGGCGGTTCCCGACAACAGTGCCGTCACCGTGTTCGGCGCGTAGCAGTAGGCATTCGGCAGCCAGTCGTGAAACGGCATGATCCCGCACTTGATGGCGATGCCGACCACGAAAAACACCAGCGCCATGATCATGGTGCGGCTGGCTCCCTGATCGGCAATCCGGACCGACAGGTCGGTGATGTTCAGCGTTCCGGCCTGCATGTACAGCAGACCGATCGACAGCAGGATGAACGTCGCGCCGACCGCGCCCATGATCAGGTAGCGGTATGCGGCGAGCAGGGACTTGGGGTCGCGCCCGCAACTGATCAGGACATAGGTCGACAGCGAACTGATCTCGAGAAACACGAAGACGTTGAAGGCATCGTTCGTCACGACCATTCCGTTCAGACCCGCGACACACAGCAGCCACGACGCGTAGAAGGCCGTCGAGCCGCGGCGATTGAATTTGCGGTCGCTCCGGCTGATCGAGAACATGCTCGCGATCAGGTTGACCAGGTTGATCGTGAGCAGTATCGCCACCGTCAGCATGTCGACCCGGTATTCGATGCCCCATGGCGCCGGCCAGCCGCCCAGCAGGTAGTGCAACGACCCGTCCGGGTAGACCTGTCCGGCGAGAAGCAGCGAGATCAGGAACATGCCGGCCGCCACGAGAACCGTGATTCCCCTGGAAAACCCGCGGTGTCCGATCAGCACGCACAGCGGCGCGGCCAAGAGCGGCACCGCAACCTGAAGAATGGGCAGATGATCGAGAACCGCAATGTCTCTCACGGCATGATTTCCGGTTCGATGTGAGGCTTGTCGTGAATTTCGTCCTCGTGCACCGTGCCGTACGCATCCCGAATCCTTGAGACCAGCGCAAGGCCGACAGCGGTGGTGGCGACGCCCACCACGATGGCCGTCAGGATCAGGACATGCGGCAACGGGTTGCTGTACGGCTCGACGCCTTCCGCGAGTATGGGAGCGCGGCCCCCCTCGATTTTCCCCAGGGTAATGAACAACAGGAAAACCGCCGACTGGAATACATTGAGTCCGACCAGCTTCTTGACCATGTTCCGGCTGTCCAGCACGATGAGCAGGCCGGCCGTGAACAGGGCCACGGCGACCCAGTAGTTGAACAGCCCCGGGACCGCGTCAGCCATCCCTGCTCCCGGCCGGGTTGAAGCTGTAGTACAGGGAGAGCATCGTGGACGCCACGGTCAGGCCCACGCCGAACTCGATCAGCAGGATTCCGAGATGCTGTCCGGCGGTCTGGGATGCCGCGAGCACGGAATAGTTCAGGAATTCGCCGCCCGCCAGCATCGCCGCAACGCCGGTCAGGCCGTAGACCAGCACTCCCAGTGCCATGCCCCGGCGCGCCCAGTGCTCAGGCACGGCCCGCCTCATTCGCGCCGAATCGGTCAGCAGACCGAACGTGATGACGCCGGCTCCCAGAACCACTCCGGCCTGAAATCCGCCCCCTGGCCCGTAATCGCCGTGAAACTGCACGTACAGCGCATACAGGACGACCAGGGGAATGATCCGGATCAGCACCACTTTCAGGATCGGGTTGCCGATCAGCGCACGGAAATCGTCCGGATCGCCCGCCGACGCCGGCTCCCGGCGCATGCCGGACAGCAGGATCAGCACCGCGACTCCTGCGGCAAAGATCACCACCACTTCGCCCAGCGTGTCATATCCCCGATAGCTGGCCAACACCGACGTGACCACGTTCGGGACGCCGATCTCGGTTCCCGACTCATTCAGGAACCGGGGAGCCAGATGCTGATGGACGGGTGTTGACGGATCGCCGTAGAACGGCATGTCGAGCGTTCCGAAAACAAGCAGGGCGCCGACCGCAAGCGCCACGCCGAGGGCCAGCGGAGACGGTCCCGCAAAGCGCTGCTCGGGCTCATCCTGGGGCCGGATGACCAGCAACAGCAGCACCGTCGAGATGCCTGCCCCGACAGCCGCTTCGGTCAACGCGACATCGACAGCGTCCATGATGGCAAACAGCGCACAGATCGCAAGACTGTAGATTCCCGAGAGGACAACGACCGTCAGCGGTCCCTGGGCACGGATCATGGCCACGGTCACCGCGCACAGCCCTGCCAGCAGGACGATATCGACCAGGATGTTGACCGTCGTGATCACGGCGCCCGCTCTTTCGACGGCGAAGCGGTTTCCCGGCCGAGCCCCGCATCCAGCGCCGACCGGGACAGGGCGTGCGAAACAACCGGGGAAATCAGCATGAGAAGCGCCACGATCAGAACCAGCTTGAAACCGACCACCACCGAATCGGTCCGCAGCACCAGTCCCGCCACCACCAGCCATGCCCCCAGAGTGTCGATCACGCCTGCGCTGTGGAGACGGCAGAAGAAATCGGGCATCCGCAGCAGCCCCACCCCTCCGGCCAGCACGATCAGCGCGCCGGCCAGCAACAGCATTGCGGACAGGACGTCAAGCACGATCGCCTCCCCTTCGTGCAGACAGGTAGCGCACGATCGCCAGGACGCCGACATAATTGATCAGGGCGTAAAGAAGCGCGATGTCGATATATTCCGGATAACCGGATACGAAAAAATACACACTGAGTAGCAGCACTGTCTGGGTTCCAAACGAGTTGGCGGCCAGGATCCGGTCGAACCGGGTCGGGCCCAGGGCGGCACGAGCCAGCGAGCAGGCCATTGCGCCCAACAGCAGCACGACGACCGGGATCACCATCCATTCATGCATCCCGTTCATCCTCCGGATGCCGGGCAGACAGTTTCCCGACCTCCCTCAGCATGGCATTGCCCGACAATCCTTCCCGCGAGGCGCGGGTCAGGGCGTGCACGCCGATGACTCGCTCCGAGACATCGACACTCACCGTGCCCGGGGTCAGCGTGATGGAATTCGCGTAGATGACCCGTGAATTCTCGTCCAGCCGATCCGTCTCGACCTCAAAGAAGGCCGGGGCGATCCGCTCCGGCCGGACTATCGCCTTCAGCACCTCGATGTTGGACTTGACGATCTCGACCAGAAGCCATCCCAGATATCGAACCGAGGCGAGGGGCCGCAGCCGCAGGGGCTCGAGCGACACCTGATGCGCCACGCGCGCGTACAGCAGGACCGCCACCGAACAGGACAGCGCACCGAGGCCGAGCAGCAACGCGCCATAGTAGCCGGAAAGAAGGCACCAGACGGCGGCCAGCAGCAGCGCACAAAACAGGAGACGACCGGATTGGTTCAACATGAGATGATTTTCAACTGATCAGTCTATGATCGTATCCAAGATCCGAAAGGAACCAGGCCCCTGCAGCCGGCCTGATTCCCATGGTCGGTCCCACGATTCCATTTCCTAAACAAACGGGTCTACAAGTTCTATCCCGGAAGCCTCGAAATCTTTCCGGTTTCGGATTGCAAGCTGTAGCCCGCGGGTGAGCGCGGTGGCGGCAATCAGACTGCCCTTGATTGGCATCGGCTTTCCGACAGAACGCAGGTGCGCGAGAAGTTCCGCCGAGCGCAAGCCCGCCTCGGCATCCCAGCCGGACAGTGTATGCGTCGGATAACCTCGTCGAACCACATTTCCAGAGACTGACGCCGCTTTCCGGAAGGAAGAAGCAGGATGCCGAAACAAGCCTCACCCAGAATGATCGGATCGACCCGCCAAGTCATGTTCGTTACCTGTCAGCCACTCGATCACCCCGGGATCTATTCGGTCTGGCAGGTTCACACAATACGTTGGCATCGACCAGAATCATCATGATGGCACTTCTAGCGAATCGGCCGATTCCGATTCGACCGGCACAAACCAGCCCTTGCTTGGACAGGCGAGGAGTGTCTCCACCAATCCCTGGTTTTTCGGAGGATCGGTCATGACCAGCCGATATTCACCTCTGCCCAGCCGCTCTATATCGAAGAACTGACCGGCTTCGATATTGTCCTGGTTACGAAAGTCGATCGGGATGACAGTTTTCATATGGAGTAAGCTATTATCTTACTCCATAATTGTCAAACGCTATTTGCTCGCGACAGCGGCCCGCAACCGGGCCGGATGGTTTGTGCCCGGTCGCTGTCTGGCCTGGAAGTTGCAGGAAAGGCGATGTACCGGTTTCGCTGCGCGGCGTGTTCGTGCGTCTGCTCAGGATCAAAGCGGAACGAAATCCTGATCGGATTTGACCGGATGAAATGCGACTGCAGCATATAATTCTGGATTCACCTTACAATACCGTTCAAACTGCTCGCGTCTGCCGACGCATGCCTTATCCCCCATTCCAGACTACACACCATGAGAGAGTCCATCATCGATCTGAGAAGCGACACCGTGACCCGGCCCTGCTCGGGAATGACCGAGGCGATGCGCCGTGCGAAACTCGGCGACGACGTTTACGGCGAAGATCCCACCGTCAACGCCCTGCAGGCCAAAGTCGCCGACATCACCGGGCATCAGGAGGCCCTGTACTTTCCGTCGGGAACCCAGAGCAACCTGGTCGCACTGCTCACGCACTGCCAGCGGGCGGACGAGTACATCGTGGCCCAGAACGCCCACACCTACAAGTACGAAGGCGGAGGCGCCGCGGCACTCGGCGGTATCCAGCCGCAACCCATCGAGAGAAACCCGGACGGTACGCTTGATCTGGACCGGGTCGAGGTCGCGATCAAGGCGGACGACTTCCATTTTGCGAAGACCCGGCTACTGGCGCTGGAAAACACGACCACCGAAGGCATGGCGGTATCGGCCGAGTACTGCGCCGAAGCCCGCCGACTCTGTCTGCGACACGGCCTCGCCCTCCACCTCGACGGAGCCCGGGTGTTCAATGCGGCCACGGCCCTTGGAATCGATGTGGCCGATATGACCGCTCAATTTGACAGCGTTTCGGTCTGCCTGTCAAAAGGGCTTGGCGCCCCGGTCGGATCGGTCCTGTGCGGGAGCCGGGAATTCATCCTCGAAGCCAGGCGCTGGAGAAAGGTTGTCGGGGGCGGCATGCGCCAGGCCGGAGTGGTCGCCGCGGCGGGCATCTACGCGCTGGACAACAATGTTTCAAGGCTGGGAGAAGACCATGCCAATGCCGAATACCTGGCAAGACGGCTTGCCGAGATCGGCGACATCGACATCGATTCCGGCGGCGCGCGCACCAACATGGTGTTTTTCCGCCTAAGAAGCGGCCGCGATGACGAGTTTGCAGATTTTGCCCAGGCAAACGGAGTGCTGTTCGGCGGACGGAATCCGTTCAGGATGGTCACCCACAGGGATCTCTCGAGGCCGGACATCGATCAGGCGATCGACCGGCTTCGAGGCTTTTTCGCACAGTCTTCCCTGGCGGATTCGCCTCCCGACGGGCTCGCCGCCCGGAGCGTCGGCTAGGGCCGTCTGGAGATCCACTTGCCCCAGGATCCGGACGGCGCTATGCACCCTGTCCTGTCTCCGTTGCTGTTGAGGATATCCGGCCTGAAATGTCCGTGCAGGGCCCGGTACTCGTCATCACTGATTGCACCGAGCCGGCGCAGCAACTCTCCCAGGGCGACCGCGCTCGCCCGCGTGGACCCGTCATCGATCTTCAGCGCCAGACCGAGCCCCTGTCCGGGCAATACTCCGGTATAGACCGCCTCGGCACCGGTCTTGATCACCACCCGGCCGGCCGTCATCCGGATCACGTCGGTGCAGCATCGCCCTGTCCCGGCGACCATCCAGGGATGGGCGGATACGGAGTCCAGAATTCGCCGGACCGCGCGCGCCCTGACCCCGCCCAACCGGTCCGGTGCCGCATACCGCGCACAGGCGTGTGCAAGCGATTCAAGCGGCATGCTGATCGCCGGGGCGCCGCATCCGTCCCGCTCCCAGTCCAGGGACTCCACATCGAACCCGACCAATTCCGACATGGCATTCATCCAGGCCCGTTGAACCCCGTGACGATGGCCGGTGTATCCGGCAACCTCGAGCCCGAGATGGCGGGCCACCGTGAGCATCCCCGTGTGCTTTCCGGAACAATTGTGATGGGCCCGGGTCGGCTCTTCACCGGCTTTCAGCATCTCCCGGGCAACGGTTGCCGAATAGGGCAGGGACGGCCCGTTTTCGAGTTGATCCGGCTCCAGGCCCAATGCCGCCAACCAGTCCCGAACCCGCGACACGTGCCCGTTTTCCCCGTTATGGGAAGCGCAGGCCAACGCGATGTCCCGGGGCGCGAGTGAAAACCGGTCGGCGGCACCGGTTTCGATCAGCGGAAGCGCCTGGAACAGCTTGATCGACGAGCGGGGAAAGATGATCCGGCTGACGTCGCCGATCGCCAACACGATCCGGCCCTCGCCGTCGACCACCGCCACGGCGCCCCGGTGCCGGGATTCGACCGTGTTCTTGCGAAACACCTCCACCAGAACGGGATTGGGCGACTCGGATTCCTGCATGGTCAATTCAGCGAACTGGACAAATAAGCGACAAACGGGTTGATTCCACCGGACGGCTAGAAGTACTCCCCGTCGTAACACGCCGAACCCCGTTCCCGGTGCCACAGCCGAAACAGGTGACGCCTCTTTTCCGGCTCCGGATGATCCCGGAACCCGGAACGGTAGTGTCCGACCTCGTGATTGTTGAGATACTGGATTTGCCCCCGCTCGAGCGGAGCCTCGTACCAGATTTCCTCGCTGCAGCAAATCTCGTCAATTGCATCCAGAGCCGCTGCCAGCGCCGGATCCATCTCCTCGTTTGCGACTTCGTAGCCTTTTCTGACCAGGGAGGAATTGGCCCGGGCATTCAGTCGATCGCCCCGCCAGCTGAAATACGGCGCCAGACACACCCGTGGCGCGCCTTCGGCGTGCTCCTTCTGGCGATCGAAGTACATCGGTCGGTACAGGCGCTCCAACTGCTCGGGATATCTCTCCTGCATGCGCCGGTGCACCGTATACAGACTGCAGAACCGACTGACTCCGCCCGAGGCAGCGGGGTAGCGGCACATCAACCCGACATAGTCCGGCACCATCCGGGCAAACGCGTTGTCGGTATGAAACACCAGCTCCACCGACGTATGCGATCCACGGACACCGTACTGGTAGGCCTGTCCGGTATCGCGGACATGGTAGATCATTTCTCCGTTCCATTTCTGGGCCACCGGCCGTCCGATCAGCTGGCCAAGCAACCAGTATATCTCGATCATTATCTCAATCGGGTAGTCGTCCATGGGCATCCGGTCCAGCACGGAAAAGCCGACACCGCCGTCCATCGCGTCCTTCATGCCCTTCATTGCGGCCGCGCAATGCGCGAGGGAAAAATCCGAAACGCGGCGCTGGAGATTCTGCAACGGGTTGGTGGCGATAAAGCCTGCCAGCCGATCGATCTCCAGCCGCATCGCATCGCTCACCGAAATCCGCCAATCCGACTCCCTGATCTCTGCGGCCAGCCAGGCCCGTCGGCTGGCCGGAATCTGCCGCACCGGGCCCACCTCGGCGGTACAGTCAAGATAATGAACGGTCATGTCGGCTTTCCCCGTCCCCGGTCAGACAACACGGGTCGCAAGTTCGCCAACCCCGTCAATCGAGCACTCCACGAGGTCTCCCCGTTTCACCGGGCCCACCCCTGCGGGTGTCCCGGTCATGATCAGGTCGCCGGGGCGCAGCTCGAACCAGCCGGACAGGCATGAAACAATTTCCGGGACTTTCCAGATGAGCTGATTAAGATTGCCCTGCTGCCGGACATCGCCGTTGACCCGGAGTTCCACGCGCCCTTCCACGGGATGGCCGATTTCGCTCGCCGGCACCACCGCGCTACAGGGCGCCGAATGCTCGAAGGCCTTGCTGACTTCCCAGGGCCTGCCGGATTTCTTCATCTCCGCCTGAAGGTCGCGCCGCGTCATGTCCAGCCCCACCGCATAGCCCCAGACATGATCCAGCGCCTCGTCGGAGTCGATGTCGCGACCGCCTTTTCCGATGGCCACCACCAGTTCAACCTCATGATGGACATCTTCGGTCTTCGCCGGATAGGGAAAATCCCCGCCGTCCGTGACGAGGTTGTCAGGATTCTTGAGAAAAAAGAACGGGGATTCCCGATTCGGATCATGACCCATCTCTATGGCATGGGCGGCATAGTTGCGCCCGACACAGTATATTCGGTGGACGGGAAAGCCGGCCCGGCGATTTCTCACAGGCAGGCAGGGCACCGAGGGGGCGGGGATCACATATTGGTCCACGGTTTCCATGATTTCGAGAATACGGCATCGCAGGCAGACTTGCCTCGTCGACATGATTATAATTATCGGCTTTTCGGAATAAAAGAATCCAACAATGCTGATTCCGCTTTCAGGACTGGAAACTTCGAGCGTCTACATCACAATGACCCAGACCGTCTTGCCCCGTCCAATCGCCTGGGTCCTGAGCGAAAACGAGAACAGTACCCTGAATCTCGCGCCGTTCTCCTTTTTCAACGCCGTGTGCAATGACCCGCCTCTGGTGATGATTTCCATCGGGCCGAACGATGACGGTTCCTGCAAGGATACGCTCCGAAATGCCATGGAACGCCCGGAATTGGTCATTCATATCGCCAGCACTGACCAGCTTGCCGATCTGAATCTCAGTTCGGCAACCCTGGCTCCGGGGGTCTCGGAGGTGGTTGCCGGCGGCCTCGACGTCACCGCCGTCGAAAATCACCGTCTGCCGCGCCTGTCGGATTGCAAGATCGCATTCATGAGCACGGTCCACAAGATTGATCGAATCGGAACCAATGGTCGGCAGCATCTGGTTTTCGCCCGGATCGAGTCGGTGTATGTGGCGGACGACTGCGTCGAATACGATGACAAGAACCGTCTGAACATCCGGGCCGACCGGATCCGTCCGCTTTCCCGTCTCGGCGCCAACTACTATTCGTCGTTTGGCGAATTGCTGTTCGCGAAGCGGCCGGCCTGAAGCGCTTCCAGTCCGGATCGAATGGCCTTGAGCGTGGCCGACGAATCATTGTAATCCAGCGGCAGTCTGGCCACCTGCCCGCTTCGCGCCAGCATCAGGGTGGGAAATCCCGAAACACCCAGGCTGCGGGACAGGGCAATTTCGCCAAGGAGAGCCTCGTGGGTTTGCCCGGCATTCAGGTCCATCGCAAATCGATCGGCATCCAGACCGATGGAGCCGGCAATTTCAATCAGGACGTGATCCTCCGAGGGGTTCCTGGCATCCAGATAATACGCGGTCTGGATTCCCAGGGTCATCGCCTCGTCCCATTGATCCCCCTGATTGCGGGCGGCAATCACCGCCCGGCAGGCCGGATAGGTGGAGCGCCTCGGCTCGCAGCGGCGCCAGAAATCGTGATTGAAACGGGTGCCGGGCACCGTATCGGCAATAGTACGCCAGACCTCCTGAAGATGCCGGCGCATCGGCTCCGGCATCGGCACGTCCGAATCCGGCGCCAGCCCGCCCAGTATCCGGACCGTCCCGAGACCGTCGGGCAATGCGCGCAGGAGCTGCTCCCACTGCGGCCGAAACGCCCAGCACCAACTGCACATCGGGTCGTGAACATAGATGAGATCGCCCGCATGGGCTGTATTCGACTGCGCCTCGGCCAGCATCGGTCTATCGTCCTCCGGCACAGTCGATCAGCGCACCGGTGCAATAGGACGACTCGTCCGAAAGCAGCCAGACAATCGCCCGGGCCACCTCTTCGGCGGTACCGGGCCGTTGCATCGGAATGTGGGGGCTGATTCGGCCGATCCGGTCCGGTTCTCCGGAAAGCGCATGAATCTCCGTATCGATCAGCCCCGGACGAACCGCATTGACCCGTATCCCGTCCTCCGCCACTTCGCCGGCCAGGCCGACCGTGAAGGTGTCGATCGCTCCCTTGGATGCCGCATAATCCACGAACTCGTTCGGCGACCCCAGCCGTGCCGCCACAGAGGAAATATTGACGATTGACCCGCCTTCACCGCCCCGGCGCACGGACATGCAGCGAACGGCTTCCCGGGCACACAGAAGGCTGCCTTTCACATTGGTCGAGAGGATGCGGTCGATGCGTGCTCCGTCCATTTCCTCCACCCGCATGCTCGATTCCAGCGTACCGGCATTGTTGACCAGTCCACGAACAGGGCCGAATTCCCGCCTCGCAAAGGCGAAAAGATTCTCGACCGAGGCATCGTCGGCAACATCCGCCCGGCAAATTGCCGCATCACCGCCCGTCTCATGGATTCGGCGGCAGACAGATTCCGCCGCCGCGCGGTTTTCCCGATAGTTGATCACGACACGCCATCCGGCCTGCGCCGCCAGGATCGCTGTCGCCGCACCAATACCCCGGCCGGCCCCGGTGATGACCAGCCCCGAATTCATGCCCTGTCGCCTTGGCCCACGGACCGTCTCGCAGAACCGGGCGGGCCAGCGCGGCCATAGAATCCGATCTGCTCTTCCTCGCTGAACCGGACGCCCGGCGTTTCGAAATAGGAAAACACGGCCATCATCCTGCCCCGGTCCCCTTCCACGGGCGTTACACGATGCGCCGTGTTCTTTCCCTTGAAAACGCACAGCGTGCCTTCGGAAGTTCTGACGCGCCGCGTCAGCGAATCCGGTCCGGAAAGAAACTCGGCCACGCCCTCGTAATTCGGGTCGTGATCGTTGCGAAGACCGGTCCGGTACTCGAAAAGCCCCCCGGAATGCGGAGCCTGAAGCAGGAGCGTCACCGTGAACTCGCTTCGGTCAAAATGCCAGTTCAGGGCTTCCCCGCTCCGGTAGTGCATGACATTCACCCGGGCCAGGCGATCCTCCATCAGGTACAGCCTGTCCTTGCCGAGCACCTTGGCGATGAACGCTCTTAGCGGGGGATACTCGTAAAGCCGGACCGGAATGGATTCGGCTATCCGGTCCCCGCAAACAGTGCGGTTGGCGGTCACGAATTTCCGAAGCGCCGGGTGGCCGGAATCCAGACCGGGAACGCTGTCTTCGAAATAGATGTTGTGGGAACGGGAATGCATGTATCCCTCCCGCTCCATGACCGGGAGGATCTCCGCCACCGATTGCGCGCATGCAGCGGGACTCAGGAACCCTTCGAGCTCAAGCAGTCCCGTTTCCTTCAGCTCCTGCCGACAGCGGCTGACCAGATCCGCATAGGGCCCGGTACCGGGAACATGGATCGGAAATCTCTCAAGATCCGCCAGGGCCTCGATCGGAACTGTTGTCATCTTCTGTTCTCTTGCGCCTGCGCCGGCCGGACTGTGCGGGCCACGTACGATGCTCGAAACGGCCGGATCCAGACACGTCCTCATTGGGACGGTTCCGGAACATCATCCGAACCGATCTCCTGCGCAATCAGCTCGAATCCGGCTGCCCCGAGTATAGCAATTTATCTTGAGATGCCAGCCGGGTTTTCGACCCCGTACCACCGGGAGCATGTGCGGTCCCATGCAGCAAGCAGGGCATGGCGGCATCCGAAAACGCCCGGTCCAGACGCCGCAAAGGCCGCCGAAGCGGCCTTTGCGCAGGATATGATCTTTCCTACTCCACGTTGATCGAGATCCTGCGGCCTTCTTCCTGCTCCCGCCGGGGAATGGCGACAGTCAGGACCCCGTCCTTGTAGTCCGCGGTGATTGCGGAATCGTCGATCAGCTTGCCCAGGCGCAGCCGGCGCTGGTACTTTCCGCTACGACGCTCGACCCGGATGAAGGTCTCGCCTTCCTTCTCGACATTTTCGGTGTTGGTTTGCGCCTCGATCGTCAGCATGCCCTCCTTGACGCTGACCGACAGATCGTCCCGGTTGATCCCCGGCAGATCCGCCTTGACCAGATAGCTGTCCTTTGTCTCGACAATGTCGAGCGGCGGGACGATGTGCGTGTCCGGAGTCTCGAACCTTGAAAGCAGTCCGTCGAACAACTGGTCGAAATCTCCGCTGAGATTCCAGCCCCTGTGGGGCCGTTTTGTCAGTGTATTCATAGTCATTACCTCATCGGGTGTTGAAAACTGATTCGCTTTTACTATGATGTCACTATTTATTTTTTCAATACTTATTCGTAATTATTTTTATAAAGAATATCCAACGGGACCCGGACGGCCTGCAGCGTCGCCCCGTCCCCGGGGTCGACGGCGACCACCGCCATGCCCAGATTCTTTCGCTCCCAGTCCGCACCGATATCGACTTCCAGGCGGGTGCTGGATTCGCCGATATCGACGGTGTACGGCTCGCTCCAGTAGCGGACCACGAATTCATGATACAGGGTCGCGCCCCGATTCTCCCCGCCGCCAATTTCCCTTATGATGCCGTTTTCATAGATTGCAACATATCCCAGCGCTTCTCTTCCGGCATCGTTTCCGAAAACGATCTCGGCGCGGATCCGGTCCGGATCTTCGCGATCGACCTGAAGCTCAATATGCATGCTGGCCGGCGTGTCGTTGAGTTCCCGGATCCGGTCGAATATCCAGGCGCCGTTTCGCGCCTCCCGGCCGCTGACCACCAACTCCGGGGTGTAGATGGACGACTGCCGGTTGCGGTACGCGACCAGACGCTGGCGCTCGGTGTACCGGCTGCTTGAAAACGGATCGGGCCAGCCGAGCCGGTTCCAGTAATCCACGTGAAAGGCCAGCGGCACGGCACGGAAATCCTGGCCGATCAGAGTTCCGAGCTTCGCCAGAAACCGGTCCGCCGGGGGACAGCTGCTACAGCCCTCCGACGTATAGAGCTCGACCATCGGAGTCACCGTCTCGGCACTCGACACCACCACCGGCTCTCCAGCCCGGGCTGGCGCCGTGGCCACACACAACGCCAACAGCAGCCATCTGCACCGTATCCGGCTTTCTCTCATGAGCTTGACTCCCCGTCGAACAGACCGAGGTATTGCCCGTACCCGGTTTCCTCCAGCTGATCCCGGGGTATGAACCGCAAGGCGGCCGAGTTGACGCAGTATCTCAACCCGGTCGGAGCCGGCCCGTCCGGAAAAACCTGTCCGAGATCGGAGTCGCCGTACCGGCACCTGACCTCGGTCCTTGGCAGAAACAGCCTGAAATCCCGCTTCTCGACAATGTGATCCGGTTCAAGCGGCTGAAAGAAGCTGGGCCATCCGGTGCCCGAATCGAACTTGTGGACCGAGGCGAACAGCGGCTCTCCGCTGACGATGTCGACATAGATTCCGGACCGTTTCTCGGCATGATACTCGTTGTCGAACGGCCGCTCCGTGCCCTCGTGCTGGGTGACCTCGTACTGGATCCGGGACAATCGCCGGCGCAATTCCCGCTCGTCCGGCTTTCGATAGGAGGCCACGGCGTCAGATCCTCGGTCCGGCTCCGGATTCCAACTGCCCGCCGCTTGCTGCCGCGGCACGATCCGCCACGGGGAAATCCAGAATCTTCGGCAAGTCGGCAATGCTGTCCAGAAGGATATCGGCGTCGCAAGCCAGCTGTCCCCCGTCATGGGCGCCGGACAGGACGCCGACAGCCACGCCTGCTCCGGCATTTCTCGCCATGTGCAGATCCTTGGGGCTGTCGCCAACCACCATGATGTCATCAAGCCGCAATGCGCATGCATCGGAAAACGCACGGACCATTCCCGGGTCCGGCTTGACTCCAAAACCGCTGTCCGCTCCGCACACGAACCCGAAAGATTCGGCGAGTCCGAACTGTTTCAGCATGATCCGCGCACCGGCCTCGTCATCCATGGTCGCGAGACCGAGCACCAGTCCTCGCCTCCGCAAGCCGCCGATCAGGCCGGCCAGATCGTCGACAGCGGGCACGTGGCGAACCGAGGCATGGAAGAACGTTTCCCTGATGTGGGCCCGTGTATCCGCCGACAACGGGAATCCGAGCCGGCTTTCCCACACTTCCAGCACCTCGTCATTGCTTCCGGATGCGAGCGTGGAATCGAACGTCCATTGTCCCGTGTCCGGGTCGTACCCGCCCGCCTTCATCAGGCTGTCGGTCATGCCCGGGCAGTCAGTCAGGCCGGAAAGAAACTCGGCAGCCTGGCGGTAGGGCGGTAGCCAGGTCCCGCCCAGATCAAGCAATGTGCCGTCCTTGTCAAACAGGATTCCGCGAACCGCCATCTGGTCAAATCCGTACGGAAGGGCACCAGCAATAGCCGTCGGGATCCAGGAGAAAGCACTCCCTCAGCCCGTGCGGCTTGTCCGCCGTCTCCATCAGCACCTCGTACCCTCCTTCCCGCGCCCGCCTTTCGGCTTCATCGGGATCGACATCGAACAATCTCAACTCCACTCCACCGCCTCGGGCGCCGAATTCCGGCAGCAGGGACGGCAGCGGATTCTTCGAATAGGTGTGGTCCGCATGCAGCTGGAACAGGATTCCCCCATGCGAGAGCAACGAATAGTCACGGGAACACGACAGCGTCGAGAATCCGAATACCTGTTGCAGAAAAACGGTTGTCCTCTCGACGCCCGACACCAGAAGATTGACACCGAATCCTTCCAGGGCGTGCCCGACCTGGACAGCGTCGTTTGGATCAAGTCCGGACATGTCGAACTCCAGGGAAAATCTTGACCGATTATAGAATAAATGCAGCCCCGTGAGGCGGCATGGCCATTCAGGCATGTGCCCGGCGGTTTCTCAGCTGCGTGATTTGTTCAAGCCGCGCTTCCCGGATCCGGTTCTTGATCTCGACACCCGCATTTCGGCCGGAACCGCCTTTCGCCCTGACCTCTGACGCGATGCCGGCCTCGTCGACCGAGCCGGCAGCCAGATGATAGTCGGTCATGAGGTCGAGATGGGCCGCCTCGTCGGTTTCATGGCCGGCCCGCCCCTGGCTGTCGGCAATGCAGCACTGCTTGAACCGCTCGATGTTCCCCGGAGACCGGAATGCGTCCATCTGCTCCAGCATCCGCAATACGGTGCCGGGGTTCATCTTCGCGATCCGGTGCGCATTCAGGTGATGGCGACAGACCATCAGGGCGAACTTGCCGAACTCGCCGGGGACCCTCAGCCGCTCGCACAATCCCTTGATCGGATCGAGCCCCGCCATTTCGTGGCCACGGTGCGACGGCAGGACATCGTCCGGCGTCATGGCCTTGCCGAGATCGTGCACCAGCACAGCGAAGCGAACCACCGGATCGGCGCTGATCTTCTCCGCCGCATCCAGGGCCATCAGGATGTGGATGCCGGTGTCGATTTCCGGATGGAATTTGGCCGTTTGCGGTATGCCGAAAAGGGCATCGACTTCGGGGAGTATCTTTTTCAGGGCGCCGCACTGCCTGAGGGTCAGGATGAACTGCGCAACGTCCGGTCCGCACAGGGCCTGAAACAATTCCTGCCAGACGCGCTCCGGAACCAGTGCATCCGCCTCGCCGTCGTCGACCATATCGGACATCATCCCGAGGGTCTGCTCGGCAACCGAAAATCCCGCACCGCGATAACGGGCGGCAAACCGGGCGGTCCGAAGAATGCGCACCGGGTCCTCCCGAAACGCATCCGATACGTGCCGAATGATTCCGCAACGGATATCCCCGGCTCCTCCGAACGGATCGATCAGATTGCCATCCGGATCCATGGCCATGGCGTTCATGGTCAGATCCCTCCGCCCAAGATCCTGCTCCACGCTCACGTCGGGGCTGCTGTTGAAGACGAATCCGTGATAGCCCGGAGCCGTTTTTCTCTCCGTTCTGGCCAGCGCGTACTCCTCGCCGGTGCGGGGGTGGAGAAAAACCGGAAAATCCCGGCCAACGGGGCGAAAACCCCGCGCAGCCATCTCGTCGGGGGAGGATCCGACCACCATCCAGTCCCGGTCCTTGACCTCAAGTCCCATGAGGGTGTCCCGGACGGCCCCGCCGACAAGATATACTTCGAGTCCCTGTTCAGGATTTTCCGGTTTCAAGGCTACGAGCAGATGAATTCACAGAGTCCGATTATGTCACCGATTCGCTGGTCGGTGATCATTCTCTGCGTGTTCATGACCGGGTGCAGCAGTCTCGGCTACATTGCCCAGGCAACCCGCGGACAGATCGAGATCGCTTTCGCCCGAACCCCGATCGACGAGATTCTGGCCAACAAGGGTGCGGATGCCGAAACCCGAAAGCGCCTGGAGCTGGTCAAGCGCATACGCCGGTTTGCGATCGATGAACTGGATCTTCCGGACAACCGGTCGTACACGACATACAGCGAGCTCGGGCGCCGTTATGCCGTCTGGAATGTCGTGGCCGCACCGGCCTACAGTCTGACCCTGAAAACCTGGTGCTTCCCGATGACGGGATGCCTCGCCTACCGGGGCTATTTCTCGGAGGAGAAGGCCGAAGCCTACGAGCAATCCCTTGCCGAACGGGGCTACGACACCGACCTGTACGGTGTCGTGGCCTATTCGACGCTCGGCTGGTTCGATGACCCCGTTCTCGATACGTTCCTGCATTATCCCGAGCATGTCCTGGCCGGCCTGATCTTCCACGAACTGGCCCATCAGGTGGTTTACGTCAAGGACGACACGGCCTTCAACGAGGCATTCGCGACCGCCGTCGAGCAGGAGGGCGTGGAACGCTGGATGCGAAAGTACGGCGATTCGAGCCGGGTGTCCGAATACCGCAGGGCACACGAGAGAAACAGCCGGGTAATCGGTCTGATACTGAACTATCGGAATCGTCTGGCGGAGGCCTACGACAGCACCGGCCAGGACGGTCTGGCAAGCGCAAAGGGCCGGATTCTCGGCGAATTGACCGCAGCGTACGAGTCGCTCTCGCAAAAGGGCGAGGGAACCGAATACTGGGACCGATGGTTCTCACGGGAACTCAATAACGCCCGGCTCGGTTCCATTGCCACCTACCACAGCCTCGTTCCTGCATTCCGGGACGTGCTTTCAAAATCCGAATCCATGGCCGGCTTCTACGCGGCCGTCGCCGAGCAGTCGGAGCGAACGGCGCCGGAGCGACACGCATGGCTCCAAAGCCATATGGACGAACCCTCTCTGCCCTAGTCCATGTCTAACATCTGTTGCAAGAAGGAGGCTTATTCGTCATCCCGAAAAGTTGCCCCGCTTACTGTTTCTGCTGTGGTATTGACAGGAATGCCCCGACACTTTCTCCCAATGCGGTTTGTGGCAGCACTCCATCCCAGCGCTTCGCTCGTACAAGATCAACGTATAGCGGGCTCCGGGAAAGTTGCTCGTTGACCAGGCGGATTGCATCCGCTTCTGCCGTCGCCTCGGTAATGACCCGATAAGCTTCCGCATCCGCTTCCAGCCGCTTGGCTTCGGCATTGGCTTCGGCGGAATTGACTGCTTGCAAGGCAATCAGGCGTTGTTGTTCGAGTTTGTGCTTTTCCCGCTCTGCATTCTCTCGGGCCCGCTCTTTTTCCTGTACGGCTTCCAGATAAGTATCCGGCAACCCGATATTCTCGATCTGCGGCGAATTGACTGTCACCGGGAAGCCTTCCAGGGAATTGGTCATTTCTGTCATGATCTCGCCCACCGCCGCCTGTCGGTTCCGGATGATCTCGGATGCCGAGAACCGGGATATGGCTGCCTTTGCCGAACTGCGGAGTTTCGGGTCAAGAATCCTGTTCTCGAACTGGTCTAGGCCACCGTATCGGATAAACAGATCCATGGCCGAAGATTTGTCCACGGTCCAGTTGATCGAAACCGTTGCCGTCACAGGCAATTGATTGGCAGTTGCCGCGGCCAAGTCCTCGCTATTCTTGCGTTGTCGGACTTCGATCACTTCAACACTGTCCACGAAAGGCACCTTCAAATGCAAACCCGGATCGACCTGTTCGATTGCCTTGGAAAAACGCTTGACGATCCCGACATGCCCTTCATTGACCGTGTAGATCGACAGAAAGAGCACCAGAATGGTTACGGGTGCCAGCACAGCAGCGGCGATAATGTTCTTTTTCAAGAAATTCAAATTCATATCTATTGCCTCATGAGTTAATGGAGTTGTTAGAAAAGCTCAATACCTGCGAGATCGAGGCGCTGGTCTGTGGACCGTCAACGGCGTCAACCACTTCGCCGCTTTGCGATGAACCATCAAGGGCTATCGATTCGATTTCTGATGCCGACAAATCCTCACCGGATAAAATCTGACTCGATCCTGAAATGCATCCCTGCTTATTCATGATGTTCATGATTCTTTTTTCTTCGCCACGGGAGCCAGTCCTTGAGGCCTTCGTAAACCCACCCGGTTATGAAATACAACAGCACAGCCAGCGCAAGCCACGCCAACACCTTTGGCTTATGAAACGCTGCCCACAAGCAGCCCCATACGACGACAACATTGCAAACAGCAATAATGCTCTTGTCAATGATTCTTTG
>VYGS01000140.1:0-2317 GCA_009841725.1 Gammaproteobacteria bacterium | reverse complement strand
CAGCAATAATGCTCTTGTCAATGATTCTTTGTTTATTCATGAGGCCTCACCCAACAGACATTTCCGCACGCCGTTTCGCATCCTGTCTCGCCAATGCGGCTGTGGCGTCCCACGATGTCCGCGGTCACCCTGTGGAGGATATTCCGCTCCCGGATATTCATCAGTTACGCTGAAGGATGGAGTGCTCCCCGCTGGGAAAAACCGTGATCTGGACGAATCCGGCTCGCCGGGTGGAGAAAGATCGTCTACAGCCTGACTGCCGATAGGGGATACCGATAGGATCATCACGGTAGGACGGATGAACCTCGGATTCCCCCCAAACGTCGTTGATGAAGGTGGCATGCGGCTTGATTGCCTGCATCATTTCTTCGCAATAGGCGCGCTTGTGCCCGCGGTGCGGAGCAACAAGAAACCTCGCATGCGAATGAGCGATCAGATGTTGATACGAAGCCGAGTGGTGATGCCACAGTTCGCGCCACCCAAGCGGCTCGATATCCCCCGGACAGACGAAAAGCACTCCCGCGTACAGCAACATCACGACCACGGAAGTATTGTTTTTTTCGATAGCAGGAGATCCGGGCAGCACGGCGTCACTGACTGTAGACCCATGATCGAGATCATGGATTGCATATCTGATTCCACCATTTTGGGATGGACATGTCGGACTCGTTTCGCTGCAAGATGGAACGACGAATTTTCTGGCGATATCGACAAATTTTTGCTGATACTCCTGTGTGAGATCTCCAAACAGGTCGGTTTCAGGGATCGTGTGGTTGAAGTACAGGCGTTCGGGAAGCCGGAAACAATCCCTGAATGGGGTCAGATCTTCGAGATGATCCTTGTCCGGCCGGCTGATGATCAAGTAGTCGACAGAAGGCAGGGAATGAGTTTTCGAGACATATTCGCTTGGCGAGAATTCGGAAGTGCGCCCGAGATCAATCCAATGATCTTGCCCATTGGGGGTTCGAATCCAGATGGATATCCCATACCCGACATCCCAGAGGGTGAAATGAAGCGGATCGTCTTTCATGGCTGTTTCTCCGTGTGTGAAAATGTAATTTGATCGAGTAGTGCGTGGGTAGGGAGAGCGGATTCCCAGTTTGTGGATGACTCGATGAGAGATGGCGCTTGTGCGAGTTCAGCGAGAACACCGAGACGGAAGACTGTTGTTCGTTTGACGTCTGCCGCTGGTTCCGGGTCGATCATCATGAGTTGTACTGATGAATGCTGTGCTCTCCACTGGGCAAGACGAGGACATGTATGTGCCCGGTCCGCCTGGTTGAGAAATACCGTCTGTACCCTGACCCTCTATAAAGGGTGCCGATCGGGTCGCTGCGATAGGACGGATGGATTTTCGAATCTCTCCAGATATCGCTGATGAAAACGGCGTGCGGGTTGATTGCCTGCATCATGTCTTCGCTATAGACGCTCTTGTGTCCCCGGCGTGGAGCAACAAGAAATCTCGCATGCGAACGGGCAATGAGGTGTTCATACGAAGCCGAGTGGCGGTGCCACAGCTCACGCCATCCAAGCGGCTCGATATCTCCCGGGCAGACGAAAAGCACGCCTGCGTACAACAGCATCACGACCACAGACGTATTTCTCTTTTCGATAACAGGCGAACCGAGCATCACGACATCACTTGCCCGGGTTCCGTGATCAAGACCGTGCATCCGGTATCGGATTCCACCATTGTTGGATGGACATCTCGGGTCCTTCCCGTCGGAACAGGGAAAGGCAAATCTTTTGCGAAGGTCGGCATATTCTCTCCGGTACTTCAGCCTGTACTTTCGGAGCACGCCGTTTTCAGATGTCGTTTCGTTTCGACACAGGTACTCGGGATTCCTGAAATAGGTTCTGAAGGAGGGCAGGTCTCCGAGAGGATTCTTGTCGGGATAGCTGATGATCAGGAAGTCGGCATCACATGTTCTGAAATTCCGGGCAACAAACTCAGCCGGCGAGAATTTGGACGTGCGTCCGAGATCAATCCAGTGATTCCGGCCATTGGGAGTTCTGATCCAGATGGATATCCCATGCCCGACATCCCAAAGGGTGAACGAGAACTGTTTCTTGTGCTCAAACATTTTTCATCCATGAGGCGTAACCCACCGAACAATCCATGGACAGGAGGCGTGGCCTCTGTTATGTATAATCAAGTTGGACCGACAAGATTCCTTTCATGGCAATTTCTCTGCGGCACGGCTCGCTTTTCAAACCGCAAATGCCGCAAGGTTCAGTCCGATTTTATAGTGATCAAATTGATCATGTCAACAAATAAAATATATATTCAATAATATTCTTTATTATCATGATAGGT
>VYGS01000129.1:4383-5683 GCA_009841725.1 Gammaproteobacteria bacterium | reverse complement strand
GGGGCGGGCCTGCCTCCCCGATTCTCAATGAGTGTATCATACCTGCCTCCGGCGCATACGGCCGATTGCGCCCCGAGCCGGTCCGTGGTCCATTCAAAAACGGTTCCGGTGTAATAGTCGAGTCCCCGTACCAGGCGATCATTGACACGATAGCGGATATCGCCCTGTTCAAGCGCCCTGCAGACGGCCTCGAAATGCTCCAGTTCGGACGTTTCCATGAATTCCCGCAATACGGGAGCCTCTTCCAGTACCGCCCGGGTTTGCGGATCCTTGCTGTCCAGTATCCGTAGAGGATTTTTCTCAAGCCTTCTCAGGCTGTCTTCATCCAGACGCTCCCGGTTGGCGGACAGAAAGGCCTTGAGAGCCTGCCGATAGGCCGCCCGGGACCGTTCCGATCCGAGCGTATTGATCTCGAGAACGATGCCGTCTATCGAAAGCTTGCGCCAGATCCGCTCCCCGATTCTGATGATTTCGCTGTCGACATCCGGACCCGGCCAACCCAGCGCCTCGACCCCGAACTGGTTGAATTGCCGGTATCTTCCGCGCTGCGGCCGCTCACGGCGGAACATGGGACCCATATACCACAGCCGAAGCTGACGGTTGTGCAGCAAACCATGCTGGATACAGGCCCTCACCGTGCTCGCGGTCGATTCCGGGCGAAGCGACAGGCTTTCTTCACCGGCATCCACGAAGGTGTACATTTCCTTCTCGACGATATCCGTCTGGTCGCCGATCGATTGGGTGAACAGGGCGGTCTTCTCCAGCATCGGGGTACGAATCTCCCGATATCCGTATTTCTCCGCGGTATCCCGCAGCACCGACTCGACCCGGTGCCAGAGAGCCATCTGGTCGGGAAGCAGATCATTCATTCCGCGGACAGACTGTATTTTCTCCATGTGCGACATCATCCGGTTTCCGGATAATCCCCGACCAGAAAGCGCGCATAGGCCGCCCCCTCCTCATACGGGCCGGCCTCCACGGCCTCCCCCCGATACTCGATGGTTGCGTTCCAGTATGCCTCGAGGAATACCGCAAACGGCGGCACTCCTTCCAGAACCAGTGTTTCGCCGCGATCAACAACCCGATAGACCAGTTTCTCCCCATTGAGAGTGCGGATATCGATCCAGCCCCTCTCGAGAGCCCTGACAACCAGGGTTTCGATCAACGCACCGGCCGGATCGGCCGGATTCCCGCTGTCGGCGGATCCGGCAAGCGACCGGAACGAATCCTGCGAATCGCCCGGGGCGTCGCCGTCCACGGCCGCCGCAGAGGAAGAGTCGTCGGTGTCAGCGGTCCGGGC
>VYGS01000129.1:587-4373 GCA_009841725.1 Gammaproteobacteria bacterium | reverse complement strand
GGCAGGGGCTCGCCGGAGTCTTCCGGTAGCGGGATGTCCGACACCCGGGATTCACCCGACCCGCCGAGCCCATTCTCGCTGACCGGGGAGTCTTTCGGGAAATTGGGTTCCAGCGCCCCCCCTGCAACCGACTCCAGCCCGAGGCTCCCGTTCCCGCCCGGGCGCGAAATGGTCTGTCCGAGCCCAATTTCGCTGTCGCCCCCGTCCTGTCCGGGCATGCCCGAGAGCGTGGCCGACTGTATGCCCGACCCGGTTTCGTGATCCAGACCGTACCAGAACAATCCGATTGCAATCAGAACCAGCGCGAGCATTCCAGCGGTCGATTTGACCAATGACCTGTCCCGCTTGTCATCGACATCGATCGGTTCGTAGGAGCGGAACATCCGAACCTGTTCCAGGTCGGCCTTCTCCTTCCGGTACTGCCTGATCGCATGGTCCAGATCCAGTTCGACCAGTCTGGCATAGCTTCGCCAGTAGCCGACAATATACACTTCGCCTTCCAATGCCTCGCTGTTGCCCTCTTCGAGCGCCCGGATCTTCGCGGAGGACAGGTAGAGGCCTCTGGCAATATCCTCGACCGACTTATTGAGCTGGATTCTTCTGTTGCGAAGCAGTTCACCCGGCGGCAGCGAGGTCGATGAAGCGACTTGATCGGACATCAGCCTGTACCGTTTCCATCTTCCGGCGTCCGGATACACGGCCAGGGCGGCCGAAAGTGCCCGGATGCATATCCGTCCCGCCCGAATCCGAATGCCGCGAATTCCCCTGCGGATCGTCGATCGTTCGTAAAACAAGCCATGGAAACGCCCGCAGCCTCCGGATTCAGGACAATTCCGACTGGGGTCGGGACATTCGCAATGAGCGACGGGTCCGGTCGGAGAAATCGCCGGCCAGCTGACCGCACGCGGCCTCGATGTCTTCTCCCCGGGTTCGTCTCGTCACGACAAAAACATCCTTTCGGCGCAACTCTTCGCTGAAACGCGCGATCCGGTCCGGACCGGATCGCTTGTACAAAATGCCCGGATACGGGTTGAAGGGAATCAGGTTGACCTTGCATGCGATGTCCTGAAGCAGCCCCGCCAGTTCCCGGGCATGGCCGATGTCGTCATTCACATCTTCCAGCATGACGTACTCGAACGTCACCCTGATGCGATTGCCGGCATTGCTGTACCGTCGGCAACTGTCGAGCAGCATCCTGATCGGGTACTTCCTGTTCAGGGGAACCAGCCGGGTTCTCAGCTCGTCATTCGGAGCATGCAGGGACACGGCCAGCGCCACCCGACACAGCTTGGCCAGCGCATCGATTCCAGGGACATGTCCCGCAGTGCTCAACGTGACCCGTCTCCACGACAGGCCGAACGACAAATCGTCCATCATCAGGCGCATCGCGGCAACCACATTGTCGAGATTGAGCAGGGGTTCACCCATGCCCATCAAGACCACGTTGGTCACGGGTCTCTCAAGGGCCCGGTCCGGCCGGAGGGCCCTGAGTCGCTCGTCATTCTTCAGGGCCCGACTGGCCAGCAAGACCTGGGAGATGATTTCTCCGGCATCGAGGTTGCGATTGTAGCCCTGCCGGGCCGTTGCACAAAACGTACAGTTGAGACTGCAACCGACCTGGGACGATATGCACAGCGTGCCCCGATCAGGCTCCGGAATATACACGGTTTCAATGCAGTTTCCGTCCCTGAGCCTGATCAGCCACTTTACCGTGCCGTCGGTCGAGGTTCTCTGGCTGACAATCTCGGGCAGGATCAGGCAGGCCTCGCTGTCAAGGCGCGTCCTGAGGGGCTTGCTCAAATCGGTCATCCCGGAGAACGACAGTACGTCCCGCTGATAGATCCACTGCAGAAGCTGCCGGGCCCTGAACGGTTTCTCGCCCATGGACACGAAATACGACTCCAGGGCCGAACGGTCAAGACAGAGCAGGTTCTCGGACGTTTCCATCATGGGAACGGGAGGCATGGCGCGATCGTGTCAGCGGGTTCTCGGGCAGATCTGCGAGGATTCGAAGAAGAACGCGATCTCCCGCTCCGCCGTTTCGGGAGCGTCGGAGCCGTGCACGGCATTTTCCTGAACGTCTGTCGCAAAATCGGCCCGGATGGTTCCGGAAGCGGCCTCGGCGGGATTGGTCGCCCCCATCACTTCCCGGTTCCTGGCAATCGCATCCTCCCCCTCAAGCACCTGCACCATAACCGGTCCCGAGGTCATGAATTCGACCAGGTCGCGGTAAAACGGCCGCTCCCTGTGTACGTCGTAAAACTGCTCCGCCTGCTGCCGGGTCATGTGCAGCATCCTCGATGCCACGATCTTGAGTCCAGCCTCCTCAAATCGCTGGTAAATTCGGCCAATATGGTTGTCGGCGACCGCATCCGGCTTGACTATCGAAAATGTCCGTTCAATTGCCACTCGTCACTCCTTAAAAAATCAGTAAAACACAACACTCGGGAATCCCGGCAAATCCGGCATCGCCCCTTGATCGTCGCCCGGGGCCAGAGCAAGGCGGGAGATCGTCCGCACCGGTGCCGCAGATCCCAGGCAGGGCATCAAAAACCAGGATGAATCGGGCTGACAATTATAGCCTATTCACGCTTGAGGAAACATCGCGCCGTCCGCTCCGTTGGGCGTGGCCGCAGACATGCCGGCCGGGGTTGCCTTCGGCCGTACAATCCCCCTAACATATCCGGACAGCCGGAAATCTTCGATATGCCCGCATCACCATCCCTGACATCGCGCCGAGAAATCCTCCAGGCACCCGGGACGAATCCGCCGTGCAACGGCCCGGGAGGATTCATCAGCCGGCCGGAACGGTCCGCCTTCGCGTGCGGTCGTTGCCGGACGCCTGCGTCGTGAGCTGGCCGGGAGCATAGGACATGTCGGAGATGTGGCGTCTCAGTGCGCGGGAAGCGGTCAGGGCCCTCAGCCGGGGCAAGATCGGTGCGGTGGAATTGCTGGAAGACATCGAGTCCCGGTGCGACGCCGTGAACGAGTCGATCAACGCCTTGCCGACACTCTGTTTCGAGAGGGCCCGGAATCATGCGCGCCGGCTTGAGAACATGCCTGCCTCCGACCGGGGGATGCTGTGCGGACTCCCCGTGACCATCAAGGATCTCACCGATGTGGCCGGAGTCAGAACGACCTACGGCAGCGCGATTTTCCGCGACCACGTTCCGGCCGCTTCGGACAGACTGGTGCGGCGAATCGAGAGCCGCGGCGGCATCGTCTACGCCAAATCGAACACGCCGGAATTCGGTACCGGCGGGATCACGTTCAACGACGTGTTCGGCCTGACACGAAGCCCGAGAAACACATCCCGCGCCTCCGGCGGATCGTCGGGCGGGGCGGCCGCCTCCCTCGCTGCCGGTTGCGCCTGGCTGTCCCACGGATCGGACATGGCCGGCTCGCTTCGCACTCCCGCGGCTTTCTGCGGCGTCACCAGTCTGCGTCCGTCTCCCGGCCGCATCCGCTCCGATGCGCCCCTGTTGCCGTTCGACCCCCTCGGCCAGGACGGACCCATGGCGAGGAGCATCGGGGATCTCGCCCTTTTCGCGACGGCCATGTTCGACGAGCCGTCCGCCGAACTGGCGGCCTTTGACGGCAAGGCGGCCAAGCCGGAGCGAATCGCCGTCAGCAACGATCTCGGCATCACCCGGATCGATGAGCGGATCGAGGCAGCCCTGGACAGGCTCTGCGGGACGCTTTCCCGGGCGGGTTGCCGCATCACCGGCGCCCATCCGCCTCTCGACGGCGTGCACGAAGCCTTTGACACGCTGCGCGCCCACGCCT
>VYGS01000129.1:0-577 GCA_009841725.1 Gammaproteobacteria bacterium | reverse complement strand
CTACGCGATCGCTCACGAGAGCACCTTGGCCGAACACCCCGGAATCATGAAACCGGAAAACGAGTGGAACATCCGAAGCGGAATGAATCTCGATCCGGACCGCCTGCGCCGCGCCCAAAGGAAGCAGGGCGGAATCGTCGATGCCGCGGAGCGGTTCATGCAGGACTACGATATCCTGATCTGCCCGGCCACAAGTCTTCCGTCCCTCCCTGCGCACACCCGGTATCCCGGATTCGAATCCGGCACTCCGATCCCGGAGTACTATCGCTGGCTGGCCATCGCCTACGCCACGACCGCAACCGCCCTGCCGATCGTGACCCTTCCCGTCTCATACGGCGAAGACGGGATACCGATCGCCGTACAACTGGTAGGAAATCCCCGGACAGAGGCCCGGCTTCTTCGCCACGCCCTCTGGGTCGAGCACCATCTGGGCTGGGACGCTTCCCCGACCGATCCGTCCGGGGACTGATGCCGTCGACGCTGCCCGGAAATGCTCCGGTGATGAGACCCGAACGGCCAGCGGAAACCGTGTCCGATGTGCGGGTTCAGAAACATGTGACACTGGATCGGGCATGAC
>VYGS01000021.1:5273-5722 GCA_009841725.1 Gammaproteobacteria bacterium | reverse complement strand
GGTCCGGTATGTCCCGGCATTGTGCCAGGCAATCCGGATGAAAAACGGTCCGTAATGCCCGTAATCGGCCGGCCACCAATCCTGCGATGCCGTCATCAGCTCAACGAGATCCTTCTTGACCGCATCAAGATCGAGCGTCTTGAATTCTTCAAGGTAGTCGAAGCCCTCGGACATCGGGTCCGACAGGCTTGAATGCTGTCGCAGGATGCCGAGGTTCAGCCGGTTGGGCCACCAGTCCCGGATGGATGTGCCGCTGCCGGCGGCGTGTTTTATGCCTGCGCCCGTTACCGGACACGCTGCTGGATGATTCATGATGTGTACCTCAGGTCTCGAGTCAATAATTTGCCCTGACTCAAACTCTAAAGGCAGAATAATAATAAATCAAATTTATTTTATATATATTATTAATAGTTTTTTTCTAATTCAAGTCAACCCGATCCGGCAGAACA
>VYGS01000021.1:0-5263 GCA_009841725.1 Gammaproteobacteria bacterium | reverse complement strand
CGGCTGGCCGGGTCAGCGAGTCGGCGCGCCCCGAAAAACCGCTTGTAAACTCCGTGTCGATTCAGTATCATCCGCATCCCTGATTTCACTTTCAGCAAGTTCGGCACGCTCCGATGAAAACCTATTTCGCCAATGCGCAGACGGCAAAGCAAGGCTGGTACGTCGTTGACGCCACCGACAAGGTGCTGGGACGTCTCGCATCGAAAATCGCTCACCGCCTTCGGGGCAAGCACAAGCCGGAATACACGCCCCATGTCGATACAGGGGACTATATTGTCGTGATCAATGCCGAGAAGGTCGCGCTGACCGGACGGAAGGTCGAAGCCAAGAAATACCATCGGCACACGGGCTATCCCGGCGGCATCAGGGAAACGTCTTTCCGGGAGATGAACGAGAATCATCCCGAGCGTGTCATCGAGCTGGCAGTCAAGGGGATGCTGCCGAAAAACAAGCTGGGCCGGGCGATGTTCTCCAAGCTGAGGGTGTATGCGGGCAGCGAGCATCGCCATCATGCGCAACAGCCCCAGGTTCTTGACCTGTAATCAACACCATGACAGAAAACCAATACTATCGCGGTACGGGACGCCGCAAATCCTCCACAGCCCGGGTCTATCTGAGAAAGGGAACCGGTGCCATCACGATCAACAGCCGGACACTCGAGGAGTATTTCGGGCGCGAGACGTCGAGAATGATCGTCCGACAGCCTCTGGAGCTTGCCGAACTGACCGGCAAGGTCGACATCAAGGTGAATGTGACGGGCGGCGGCAATAGCGGGCAGGCCGGCGCCATCCGGCACGGAATCACCCGGGCCCTGCTCGAATACGACGATCAGTTGCGCCCCTCGTTGCGTGCGGCCGGTTTCGTGACACGGGATGCCCGGACAGTCGAGCGGAAAAAGGTGGGTCTGCACAAGGCCCGCAAGCGGCCCCAATACTCCAAGCGCTGACGGCTCGTCGGTCCGGCCAGCCCCGTCGCCCGTTCCGGTCAGGCGGGCCTGTTGCCCTTGCCCGGTTGCCGCTCTTCCCGAAGTTCGGGCACGGGCGAGCGTCGCCGGTTTCCGGTCAGCCCCTGTCCTGTTGCAATCCCGGTCATGGATTGCGGCTTTGTGTCAATTTCATCTTGGCAAGAAGGTAAAATGGTCCCGTTTTTTCATTCGTACAGGTACCTGAAATGAAAGCAGCAGTTTGCCGGGAGCACGGCAAGCCATTGACGATTGAAGAGGTTGCCATTGCCAACCCGACGGGTCGTCAGGTCAAGGTCAAGATCGGAGCCTGTGCAATCTGTCACTCCGACATTCATTTCGCAGAAGGAGCGTGGGGAGGCCACCTGCCCGCGGTATACGGGCATGAAGCGGCTGGCGTGGTCGTAGAGGCCGGTCCCGAAGTCGAGCGGATAGCGGTTGGCGACAGGGTGATCGTAACCCTGATCCGGTCATGCGGAAACTGCTTTTACTGCGATCAGGGTGAACCGGTCATGTGCGGGCATGCCGCCGCACCCGACGATACCCATGTCCTGCAACTCGAGGACGGTACCGAGGTTGCGCAGGGCATGAAGACCGCCGCGTTTGCCGAGTGGGTGGTGGTCGACGATTCCCAGGTCGCCAGGCTCCCCGACGACATGCCGCTGGATGTGGCGTCTTTGCTGGCGTGCGGTGTCATCACGGGCGTTGGCGCCGTGATCAACACGGCCGCCGTCAAGCCCGGGTCGAATGTCGTTGTCGTCGGGGTCGGCGGGGTCGGCCTGAATGCGGTTCAAGGCGCCAGGATCGCCGGCGCCAAGACCATCATCGCCGTGGACATTGAGGATCAGAAACTGGATATCGCGAAACGTTTCGGCGCCACACACGGACTCAATGCGAATATCGAGAAGCTCTCGCGGAACATCCGGGCGTTGACGGACGGACACGGGGCGGATTACGCATTCGTGACCGTCGGTTCCAAACAGGCGATTGACAGCAGCTACCGGTTCATTCGCCGGGGCGGCGAGGTCGTCATCGTGGGAATGCCGGCCGTTGGAGAGAAAAGCGAATTCCTGCCGCTGGCCTTGGCCGGTTCTGTCCAGAAGATACAGGGCAGTTTCATGGGACAGACCCGGCTGAGGGTGGATATTCCCTGGCTGCTGTCGCTGTACGGGCAAGGCATCCTCAAACTTGATGAACTGGTCTCGAATCGCTATTCCCTCGAGCAGATCAATGAAGCCATCGAAGATACCCTGAAAGGACAGAGTCTTCGAAATGTGCTGATCATCGATGACACCCTGTAACGGTTCGACTGTCCGGTCTAGGGGTCTGAATCGAATTGCCGGCTATCGTGTCGAAGCCGGTTGACCAGCTTCTGAAAATCCTCCGGCGGTTCCGCTCGCCACGATTGAACGCGGCCGGTTTCGGGATGTGTCAATGACAGTCCGCCCGCATGCAAGGCCTGGCGGTCAAACTCCCTGAGGCAGCGAACGAGCTGTTCCGGAGCGCGTTGGGGAAGCCTTCCCCGGCTTCCATAGCGGCCATCCCCGACCAGAGGGTGGCCTATCGAGTTCATGTGAACCCGAATCTGGTGTGTTCTGCCGGTTTCAAGACTGGCCTCGACCAGTGAGTGGGCCCGAAACTTCTCGATGACGCTCAAACGGGTTACCGCCGGTTTTCCACGGGATGTTACCGACATTCGCAAGCGGTCGTGGGGATGCCGCCCGATCGGCTTGTCGATAACCGAGCCCGCGATCATGACGCCTTCGCATACCGCCTGATAGACTCGCCTCATGGTCCGGTCCGCAAGCTGTGATATCAGGCGCTGTCTCGCGTGCTCGGTGCGCGACACGACCAGTATTCCGGTGGTGTCCTTGTCGAGCCGGTGCACGATTCCGCCTCGCGGAAGATGTGTGAGGTCCGGAAAATGATGGAGCAGGCCGTTTAGCAGGGTGCCCCGCAGATTCCCGGCTCCCGGATGCACCACCAGACCGGCCTGCTTGTTCAGGACGATCAGCTGATCATCGGCCCACAGGACATCCAGCTCGATCTGCTCGGGTTCGACCGCCAGCGGTTCGCGCGGTGAAATCCGGACCGACAGCACTTCATTCCCCGAGAGCGGGTATTTCCGCTTGACGGCCCTGCCATCGACCGTGACCTGTCCGTTCTGAATCCAGGACTGGACAGTCGTCCGCGAATACTCCGGAAGCATCTCGGCAAGCGTGCTGTCCAGGCGCTGGCCCCCGGCATCATCGGGAACCGTCAGGTGAACGTGAAAATCTGTGTCGGACATGCTTGAGCAGTTGTGGCAAAATACCCGGTTCGTATGGAGGCTGCGAATCTCTTTCGACGCCGACTAAAATTCTACGCCAGTAGGGCCGATCATGTTCAATTCATTCTTGGAGCGCTGCACCGGGAAACCGGGCACGTCTCACGGGCCGATTCGTTCTGTCATTGTCCTGTTGGGCATTGTCCTGATCTCCGGTTGCGGGATGTTCGACAAGAAAGACGACGAGGACACCGTGACCAAGCCGGCCGATGAGTTGTATGCAGAAGCCCGGGTACAGCTTGAGGACACCGAATGGGAGGAAGCCATTGAAACCCTGCGCAAGCTGGAGGCCGAATATCCTTATGGCGATCATGCCCTGCAGGCACAGATCGACACGATCTACGCCTATTACAGGCTGGGTGATGTCGGCATGGTGAAGGCCTCTGCCGACCGGTTCATCAGGCTTCATCCAACACATGAATCGGTTGCCTATGCCTATTATCTCAAGGGCATGGTGAGCTATCAGGAAGACAAGTCGCTGCTCGGGGTGTTCATGGGAAAGGATGACCTGTCGGACCGTGATGCGACGAATATGCTGGAGGCACTGGACGCGTTCAAACAGTCCTACGAACTGTTTCCCGACAGCCAGTATGCGCCTTCCGCACGCAAGCGGGCCAAGGACATGCAGGATGCTTTGGCCAACTACGAGGTCAACGTCGCCAGATTCTACTACAGCAGGGATGCGCACGTGGCGGCGATCAACCGGGCTGAAAGGGTGATTGAGAACTATTCGACCACCCCGGCCGTTGAAGAGGCGCTTGCCGTGATGATGCAGAGCTATGCTCGAATGGGCATGACGGATTTGGCAGCGGACTCGCGACGGGTTCTCGAGTTGAACTTCCCGGAAAGCAGGTACCTTCGGGAAGACACGGGTATCGAGTAGAGCCAATACGCGCGGCTACTTGCCGGTCAGCGTGCGTTCCGCCTCCCGGTATTTTTCCGCGGTCCGGCGAATGATGTCGTCGGGAAGTTGCGGGGCTGGCGGTTTCTTGTTCCAGTCCAGAGTTTCCAGGTAGTCGCGGACGAATTGCTTGTCATAGCTGGGAGGGCTGCTTCCCGGCTGGTAGTGCGTGACCGGCCAGAATCTTGACGAATCGGGAGTCAGCACCTCGTCGATCAGATGAAGTTCGCCTTTCTCGTCCAGACCGAATTCGAACTTGGTATCGGCGATGATGATGCCCCGCTGACGGGCAAACGATGCGGCCTCGGTGTAGATATGCAAACTCAGGTCCTTCACTTTTTGTGCAAGCGCCTCGCCGAGCAGGTCGACGCACTGGTCATAGCTGATGTTCTCGTCATGTTCCCCGGCTTCCGCCTTTGTCGAAGGGGTGAAAATCGCCTCCGGCAACCGGTCTGCCTGCTGAAGTTTCCCGGGCAGGGGAATGCCGCAAACCGAGCCGGTGGCAAGATAGTCTTTCCAGCCCGAACCGATCAGGTATCCCCTCACGATGGCCTCGATCGGAAGCGGGTCAAGTTTCTTTACGACAATCGCCCGGTCTCCCAGGCTCTCTCTCGCATCGCGGTCCGGGACCACCTCTGACAGATTCATGCCGGACAGGTGGTTGGGAAGCAGGTGAGAGGTTCGGTCGAACCAGAAATTGGCAATCCGGGTCAGGACTTCGCCCTTGCCCGGAATCGGCTGGGGAAGTATGACATCGAAGGCGGAGATTCGGTCGGTCGTGACAATCAGGAGATGGTCGTTTCCAACCGCATAGATATCCCGGACCTTGCCCCGGTTGAGCAATTCGAGATGGGTGATTTCGGAATGCAGTATCTGGTTTTCCATGATCGTCCTTCTGGGTGTGGAGGTGAACAGTGTGCGATTATATGGGACTTATAAAGAATAGTTGACAACGTCTCCGTCTCTGTATCTTCTTGACAGTTCACCGGGTCCGTAACCGGAACGCCCTCCCTGTCCAGTCGCCCGAGTCCCCAGGGCCAGTATGTTCAATGCGGCGTTGATGTCCGCATTCCCC
>VYGS01000149.1 GCA_009841725.1 Gammaproteobacteria bacterium | reverse complement strand
GCTTCTTGCGGCTCCGGTAAAACGGCTCGAACAGGAGATTGTCCAGAATCAGCAGACGAAGCGCCTCGTTGAAGCGTCGACACAGGTCCTTCATTTCAGCCACCGGCTTTCCGTCGTACACGAACAGGATTTCGAGCGGTGACCGGGGCGCGATTTCCCGGCTGGCGAAATCGCCCTTGACGACCGCCGCCACCGCGCCTCCTTCCGGCTGATGGAGGCGGTCGACAGCGTCTTCGACAACGGCCTGAAGAACCGTGGCAACCGAGGCCTCGGCGACATGGGCCAGTGCGATGCCGGCTTCGATCGGCGTCAGGTTGGCACGCATCGTATGGATGCCGATCTGGAATACCTTGTCGTTCGACCAGTTCCGGACGATTTCCGCGGCATCGTACGCGTCGTGCACGGGGATCTGGGCAAGTTGCTCCTTCATCTCCGAGGCGCCGAATTCGTGTGTCCAGTAAACGCGCACAAGCCCCCGCCTGGCGATGGTCTCGAACTCGATATCCGGCCCGAATCCTCCGGGAATTTCGAGATCGGTGAATTCCCGGTCCTGGAGCATGTCAAGCAGTTCTGGATTTCGCTCAACCAGTCTGGCAAGACGGGGAGCGGTTCCGAATATTTCGACGATGGCATCGAAAGCTTCCGGTCGCGCTTCCGACACACGGCTGTCGTAGGCGCTCCAGTCCTTGATTTCGGGATAGAATCTTGCGCGCCATTGATCGACCAGCGGATCCATGGTCTCGAACCAGCGTTTCGGCCTGAGAGTGAGATTGAACATTGTCATGTAGCTGCCGGGGAGCTGGGGCGAGTCATCCTCCCCGTAATGTTGCAGGAGCGGATAATGCCGCCACGCCGTCACGTGATGATCAGGATGACGCTGCATGTTGAAAAACATCCATTTGCTGAACCGGTAGTTGGCGCTCCACGAATGTCGGGGAAGGACTTTTTCATAGCGGCCGTTGGGCAATCGGATTCTCCTCAGGCCGTAGTGCTGAAGGTAGTTGCTGACCTTCATCGAGAAAACGTTTCCAAGGCACAGGAACATGTAGATCAGCACAGCCCACCAGTTGCCGGCCACATAGATGAAAACATACCAGGCGGCAGTTTCAATGCCGTAGCGCCAGAACGGGTTGCTGTAGTGCCATATCGGCAGTTTTCGGCGTCCCAGGCGGTCACGGACCACCCTCCAGGCTCCCGTGATGTTGCTGGCGAGTTCGCGGGGAAAATACTGCCAGAAGCCTTGTCCCTTGGGCGCGGAACCGATATCGACTGGCGTACCGACATGGGCGTGATGGATATAGAAATGTTCCGTGGCGTAATGCGGATACGAGCCGGAAGCCAGCAGGAATTCGCCGACGTACCGCTCCCAGGCAGACCGGCGGTGTATCAGTTCATGTCCGACAATGAACACCGCCTGGCCTTCGATCGCCAGGATCAGGGCCATCAGGGTGCTCTCCCACCAGACAAGCTGGCCCGAGATGAAGATCTGCCAGATCGCAAATACGAGCGTCAGGGGCCACAGTAGCGCCCAGAGCCACACAGGCAGGTTGTACCACAGCAGCTTTCCTTCGGTCGTTTTCGGGTTCATGTTCCGATCGTCCTTGCCGAGCGCATTGTCGAGCGGGCCGACGATCATGAAGAATATGAACGGGGCAGCGATCCACCACCCTCCGTTCGCCGCTGCGGCCAAAATCAGCGGAAACACCGTAATGGGCAAGAAATGGGGCAGAGCGTTCCGAAACGACGGTTCAACGAGTCTCTCTCTTGTTTCGGCGACTGCGACCATGATTGTCGGCTGGGATCCCGGATTCCGATTTCGTGTATCTGACCCTAAAATTATCCTCTCCCCGTACCAATCCGGTCAAGGGAGACAGTCAGCCTCAAAAATGAAAGCCCCGCCTGAGCGGGGCTTTCATCGGGGAATATCCGCGGCTTACAGCCATGATTTCCAGATATCCTCGTTGTTGTCCAGCCATTCGTTGACGACTTCATAGATGTCCCGTCCGTCCACGTCGATGGCCAGCACCATCTTCCCCTGCTCCAGATTGGTCAGGTTCATGTTGCCGAGCACGGCCGCGGCGTTCGGATGATCCTTGGGAAAACTCGGATTGGCGTAGTTGAATGTCACGTCTTCCGTCCATCCTGTCGCCGGCCACTTGTCCGCATCGTAGTCGGGCAACTTGAGCGGCACCAGTTCAAGGGCAGCATGAATCCAGTGCGGCTCCCAGGCATAGAGCAGGAAGGGTTCCTTGCGGGCGTAGGCAGCCTGCGCTTCGGCCCATGCGGCCGTCTCGCTGCCGAGTTCGACCGCAACGAAATCGACCCCGTGAAGATCCAGACGGTCCTGATCAGCGCATTCCCAGGCCGGTGTCGGGCACGCGATCAGGCGGCCCTTGCCGCCGGTTTCCAGCGTGGCGAAATGCTCCTTGTATTTGTTGAGCTGCTCCAGCGACGCGAGATCGGGCGCCACCTCATCAATGAAATACTTGGGAACATAATAGGACGAAATCCCGATAATCCCGGCATCACCGAGATAGACGACAGAACCGTCGCCGCCGTACTCCTCGATCATCTCGGCGTTCCACGC
The DNA here is from genome assembly GCA_009841725.1 of Gammaproteobacteria bacterium. GTDB lineage: Bacteria > Pseudomonadota > Gammaproteobacteria > Arenicellales > Poriferihabitantaceae > Poriferihabitans. The sequence continues at coordinate 3,135 of VYGS01000149.1, read as the reverse complement.
ATTGTAGGAGGGCCAGTTTTCGCAGGCGAAATCCAGATCGCCGGCGGCGATCGCTTCCGCCACATTGGTCCCGGAGGGCATGGATATCCGCTCAATCTTGTAGCCCAGTTCCCTTTCCAGAATCAATTCAGCGACCGTGCACGTGACGTGTCCGCCGGTCCAGTCCGCGATAGGCGCCTTCAGCCGATCTTCGGCCTGGGCAGATGTAGCACCCAACAGCAGCGTCAGAACAGACGCCCCTGCAATCATCGCTTTAGACATTGTATTCATGAATTTTCCTCCTGCATTGTTGTCAGTATAGGTCGAACCTGTATCGGTACAACCGAAGTTCGGTGGGTTACTATAAACCAAAGCAGGTTAAGCAGACAACAACTATTCAGCATGCGGGCCGGAAATCCGGCAGCCGGTTACAGGCCCAGCGCCCGTCTTTGCTTCTGCGTCCACGCCTGGCTTAACCTGTCCAGGATGATCGCGAGAAGAACGATCCCGATTCCTGCCGCCAGTCCGTAGCCCGTATTCGCCTGGTTCAGGGCGCTGAAGACGTCCCGCCCAAGACCCACGCCCCCGATCAGCGGTGTTACGACCTGCATCGCCAATCCCATCATGACGGCCTGGTTCAGGCCGAGCATGATACTGGGCAGGGCCATCGGCAACTTGACCTTGCGCAAGGTCTGCATGGATGTGGAACCGAATGAGGAAGCCACTTCCGTGTAGGTGGGCGGAATCTGCGAGATGCCGAGAGTGGCCAGGCGGATGACCGGCGGCAGGGCGTACACCACGGTGGCAATCACCGCCGAGACGATATTGCCGCCGAAAAACATCAGAACCGGAATCAGGTAGACGAAGCTCGGCAGGGTCTGCATGGCGTCCAGTATCGGCTTGATCGACATGTCCAGCCGCTTGCTGTGGGCGGCCGCGATACCGACAGGCAGCCCGATCACAAGACAAATGATCACCGAAACGAATACGGACGAGAGGGTCAGCATCGCCTCGGTCCACAAGTCGCACGCTCCGATGAACAGCAACAGGGTGATGCAGGCGATGGCGAAATTCCTGCCAACCGAAATCCAGCTGACCACGCCCAGCACGATCACGATGAAGTACCAGGGCAGATGGGTCAGATAGGTATTCAGCGGATCCAGCAACCCCAGGAATATCACCGCCCTGACACCCTTCGTGAAGGCGATGAACACGGGATTGACACTCAGCCACGCGACTGCTTCGTCAACCGGCTTGCGGAACGAGAAGCTGAACGCCTCGGGGAATCCTCCGATTCCCGGCCCCAAGACGTCGTAAGCGACGATCAGGGCGACGAGGACAGCACTGCCGAGCAAAAACCGGCTGCGAAGAATGAAATCCCGAACTCGTTCGCCCGACGCCTCGCTGACAAATGGGGAGGTCGCCTTCCCGACGGCCGCCGCAAACCATCCGGTCATCCGGCCAAACATCCGGGAAACCGCGTTCCAGACAAAACCGATACCGCATTCAATGCGAAACGCCCAGCGACGGGTATCCCAGGACTGGGGAAACAGGCGAAACGGGATGGTGTTCTTTGGCGGTGGAGGGGCCTTGGGCCGTCCCATCGCCATGCTCAGGCGATCCAGGACGATGGCCATGAACACGATGCACAGCCCGGCCTCGAGCGACCAGCCGACCTTGAGCTTGTAGATTGCCCGCCATACTTCCGTGCCCAGTCCTGCGGCGCCGATAAACGTCGCAAGAATGACCAGCCCAAGCGCCATCATGATGGTCTGGTTGATGCCCAGCATGATGCTGGGAAGCGAGATCGGTATCTGCACCTTGAACAGGATCTGGATTCGTGTCGAACCGAAGGAACGGGCAGCCTCCATGGTCTCGTGCGGGATTTGCCGGATCCCGAGGTTGGTCAGGCGAACCACCGGAGGCAGCGCATAAATCATGGTAGCCATGATCGCCGGCGGACCGCCGATGCCGAAAAAAAACACCGCCGGCAGGAGATAGACGAAAGCGGGCATGGTCTGCATGGTGTCGAGCACTGGCCTGATCCACGATTCAAATCGGTCGTTCTGGGAGCTCAGGATGCCGAGAAACACTCCAACAACGACCGACAGGATGACCGCAAGTCCCATCAGTGCCAGCGTCTGCATGGACTGTTCCCACATGCCGACGCCACCCCAGAACAGCCCGCTGATCAGCATCAGAAGTGCCAGAGGCAATCCGCCGTAGTGCAGGGCGGGCAAGACCATGAGTGCGAGGATCAGCAACCAGGGGGAATCGATCAGGAAATCCTCGACAAAAAACAGCACGTTCTCGATCTGCCCGGCAATCATCCGTGTAAACCATCGAAAGTGATCCTTCATCCAGTCCTCGGCCTGGTTGACCCATTCCTCAAACGCGAACACACTGGAAATGGCCTCGGGAAAAGCGGACTTGCTCTCGGCCTGAACCGTCAGCACCAGAGACAGAATGAACACGGCAAGCGCCAGACCCGCCAGAGTCATCATCCGCCTTTTTCTTTCCTGTTGCTTGACGCTTCCTGTATTGAGTGCAGCCGTAGACATGAGCCGGGGAAGTTCGAAAACTGAAATCTAGTCCATCACCCGAATCGGGACAAACGAAGGCTTCACGAGACCGCCTCTCCCGTCTCGGAATCCCTGATCGTGTAGAGTGTGGTCGCCGATGTACGGCCTCTCAGGTTGACCTCGTCAACCCGGATAAAGTCGAAATCGCCGGCCGCGTGACGCCGGGTCTCCTCCGAAACCAGGATCCGGGTTCCCATCTGTTTGTTCAATTGCTCCAGCCTGGCGGCAATGTTCACATCGTCGCCGTGTACCGTGTAGTGCACCCTCTCGGTTATTCCCACAAGCCCTCCTGTGACATTGCCGGTATTGATGCCGACCCGGGCCTTCAGGCGGCAATCGTGAAACCGCTCCTCCCTCAACCGGACGAGTATCTCGAGCCCGGCACGAATCGCGTCTCTTGCATGGTGGGGATTCTTGCGGGGTATGTTGAAGCTCGCCAGTATGGCATCGCCCTGAAACTGGTTGATCACTCCGCCTTGGGCATGAATCGGCTCGGCCGCCCCCGCGAAATACTTATTCAGTGTCTCGAGCAGCCGGGCCGGGGTCATGGACGCCCTGATGGTGGTGATGGATT
>VYGS01000033.1 GCA_009841725.1 Gammaproteobacteria bacterium | reverse complement strand
GTTCAACAGGCAGCTTGTGGTCGATCGGGAGGAGCTGTCGGTTCGCGAGAGGATGGCGGACATACTCGATCGGATCGGCCGGTCGAAATCGATGCGGTTCGAGGATCTCTTCGTTCCCGAAGAGGGCCGCCAGGGTGCGGTGGTGTGCTTTCTCGCCCTGCTGGAGCTGGCCCGCGAGCAGGCGGTGATCCTGGTGCAGAACCAGTCGTTTTCCCCGATCTACATCCGCAGCAGGGAAGGTGGCGCGAGCTGAGCCGGAGGGGATCACGCCCCGCACGAGACGTCGCCAGAGGGAATGCCGATGAACCGGGAGTTGAAGAATATCGTCGAGGCGCTGTTGATGGTGTCCGACACGCCGCTCAGCATATCGAAGATCCAGGGTGTCTTTGGCCAGGACGCCGCCCCCGAGAGCGCCGAAATCAGGGAGGCGATCGAAGAGCTGGAGCAGGAATGCGAGGGACGGGCCGTCGAGATCCAGAAAATCGGCAGCGGATACCGTTTCCAGACCAGGCCGCGCTATTCGTTCTGGATCCGCAAGCTCCAGCTCGGACGGCCGCCGCGCCTGTCCAGGGCGCAGCTTGAAACCCTCTCGATCATTGCGTACCGCCAGCCGGTGACACGGGGAGACATCGAGGAAATCCGGGGGGTGTCGGTCAGCACGGAGATCATGCAGCGTCTGCTCGAGCGGGAATGGATCAAGCAGGTCGGGACACGGGAGATACCGGGGCGCCCGGCGCTGTTTGCGACCACGCCCGAGTTTCTCGCCTATTTCAACCTGCACTCGCTGCGCGACCTGCCGCCCCTGATGGAACAGCGGGATTTTGCGGATGTCGCCCGGGATCTGGACACGCCCCTGCCGGACGAGGTGCGCCTTGCCCTAGACGGCTCCGCCAAGGACCCGCAGCAGGACATTCTCGAGGAGCAGACGCTGGATGCGTGGATCGGCAAGAGCGGGAACGGCGAGGACAACCCGGAAGGGGATCCCGAGACGCCGCCCGACTGATGCCATCCGGCAACGACAGCGAGCGGCTGCAGAAATACCTGTCCCGAATCGGAATCGCATCAAGACGCCGCATCGAGTCGTGGATCGCGGAAGGCCGGATTTCCGTTGACGGCAGGATCGCGGAGCCGGGAGAGCGGGTCGGGCCCGCCAGCCGCATCCGCATCGACGGGCGCCCCGTTCGCGTCCGGTCGGCTTCGCGCGGCGCCGCCTCCGCGACACGGGTCATCCTGTACAACAAGCCCGAAGGCGAAATCTGCACCCGCTCCGATGCCCGGGGCCGTCCTTCCGTGTTTCGCCGCCTGCCCGCTCTCAAGCGAGGCCGCTGGATTTCCGTGGGACGCCTGGACATCAACACCCGGGGGCTGCTGCTGTTCACCAACGACGGCGATCTGGCCCATCGCCTGATGCATCCTTCCTCGTCGATCGAACGGGAATATCTCTGCCGGGTCTATGGCGACGCGCCGGCCGCCGCGCTCGATTCGCTGCGCGAAGGGAGAACGGTGGACGGGCGGATCGTGAAATTTCTCCGTGTCAGGCGGACCCGGGGGGAGGGGCGCAACACCTGGTTCTCGGTGGTCGTGTCCGAAGGCCGGTACCGGGAGGTGCGACGCCTGTGGGAGTCCGTGGGATGCACGGTGAGCCGGCTGAACCGGATCCGCTATGGAGACATCGTCTTGCCGCGAGGACTCAAGCCGGGCAACTGGATCGAACTCGACCCCGGGCCGGTGCGGCGCCTTTGCGGCCGGCCGGGACACGGGCCGTGACCCGGACAAGAGGCCTCATGCGGAACGGCAGGCGACGACCTCCGGCGCAAGCCGCCTGAAAGCGGGAAACCCAGGCGGAGGGCGATGACACGGTTCAGCCGTCAACGGGTACGGCGATGCGCTCGCCGGTCGTCGCGCAGCCGGCCTCGAGCAGGCGGACCAGGGTTTCGGCGAAACCGGGATCGTCGGGTGCCTCCCGCCGGTTCGGGACTTCCCCCGGGTAGTACCGGGTTCTCAGGCCGGTCCGAAGTCCGGATATGTCCAGGGTGTTGACTCGTATCCGGCGATTCTCCCATTCCGCCGAAAGGGTCTCGCTGATGTTTTCGAGGGCCGAAAAGGCGGATCCGACCGCACCCCAGTTGGCCCGCCCCCTCCGCCCGGCGCTGAGCGTGCAGAAGATGACCGACGCGTCGCGGGACGTGTCCAGAAGCGGGAACAGGGCGCGGGTCAGGACCATGGGCCGGACGGCTTCGCGATCGTGAATGCGATGCCAGTCCTCGACCCGGCTGTTGACGACCGCGGCCAGCGGCCAGGCGGACAGGGCGCAATGCACCAGGCCGTCCAGTGTGCCGGCAAGGCCGGCGACCCCCTCGGCCAGCGTCCGGCAGTCGGCCTCCCGCGCGGCGGCCATGTCGAACTCGATCATGGCCGGCTCGCAGGCGCCGAGCGCCTCGATCCGGTCGTAAGGGTCTTCGAGGGATCTCCGCTTCCGGTCAAGCATCAGCACCCGGGCGCCGGCCCGGGCGGCAGCCATGCAGGCCGCGGCTCCAAGATCGCCGCCGGCGCCCGTGACCAGGACGGTGCGTCCGGCGAGCGATGCGTCCGGAGCATGGGAACGCACGGCCAGGCCCTGCTCAGAACCGCATGTTGAGTGTCAGGAAATAGGTGCGGCCCCAGCCGGCTGCGGTGGGTCCGTCCACTCTGCTCGGATTGGCGGTGTCCACCGTGAGGCTGGTGTCGGTGAGGTTGAATACGCCGATCGCAAGACGCGCGCCTTCCAGCCCCAGGGGTTTCTTCCAGTCGAACACCAGATCATGACCGGTCCAGGATTCGAACCTTCCCGTCTCCTGCCGGTTCTTGAATCCGGCGCGGTAGTTCGTCGTCCAGATGGCACGCGTGTTGCCGCGCTGCGCCATGAATCTGAGGCGGATCATGTTTTTCGAGATGGCGTACCGGTCCTCGTTGCCGGCAATGTGCAGCTCGGCATCGGTCACATGCCGCCACGCACCGCTTATTCGGGCTTTGCCCCAGGCCGTTTTGAAACCTCTGGCCAATCGGGTCGTGATGCCCGATATCTCGGTTTCGACGACGTTCGCGTAACTGTCGTGAATCGTGATGTCGCCGCCGGTGCGCTCGATACAGTTCGATTTGAGGCCTTCCGGCGGACACTCGTACAGGTTCTGCATGGCCCAGTCGGCGGTGTTCAGTCCAGGCAGCCGGGAGCGTGACAGCCGATACCATTCCACACCGAGAAAGCCGGCGTCATTCCGGAACTCGGCCCCGACAGAGAATCTCTCGGTATCCGAGGGATCCAGCTCGGGATTGCCCGTGAAGCTGCGTTCCACCTGCCGGGGGTTGAGCTGTGTGCAGGTCAGAGGCGGGGTGCCGGGCTGGCGCGAGGTGCCGGGGTCGCACTCGATGTAGGGATGATCCTGAACCTCGGTTGCATGCAGGCCCGCCAGGGAGGGGGCCTGCTGCCCCGTGTTCCAGGAACCTCGCAGTGTGATGGAATCGGATGGCCGGTATTCGGTCGCAACGTTCCAGGCTTCCAGTCCGCCTACATCGTCGAACTCGTCGCCACGGCCTGCGGCCCGGATGTCCAGAGCCCCGGTCAGCGGAAGCAACATCTCCGCGAATGCCCCGACGGCCTCCCTCTCGCCGGCATAGCTGAATCCGCCCGAGCCGTGCACCTGTGTCACGTCATGGGTCATGCCGTCATTGTCGCGAAAGCGCAGGATCAAATGTGATTGGGCTCTTCCCGCGTCAAGGCCCGCGGTCCATGCCGCATCGCGGTCGCCGACCGTGAATGCGCTGCCCTCCAGAGCCAGCCGTGCTCCCAGATAGTCCGTGCCAAAATCGTTTTCCTCCTGCAGGCTGCTGTCCCGGATCGCCCGAAGATGCTCCGGGTCGGTCGAGGACGGATCGACCAGGTCGTAATGGCCCAAAGCGATTTCTTCCCCGATCTTGCCGGCATGCACGAAGGTGTTGCCGAGAAGCAGGCCGTCCAGCCGGTAGGTATCGATGCGCGCATCGTAGCCGAGGCCATTCGACAGCCGTCCCTCGACACCAACGGAGATATCGTATTCGTCGAATTCCGTGCGCCAGTCGCGATTTCCATGGCCGACAAAGCGATGCCCGATGACAAAGAAGTCGTTGTTATCCGCAATCGTCTCGCCGGCCGCTTGGTTGATCGCATCGATCACCCCTGTAGTGGGCCTGAAGCCGAATGTGTTGACTGGCGGCGCATAGCGGAAGGCCGACTTGCCTTGCCCGAAGTTCGCATCGACGCGGAGATCGGCCGCCTCGCCGAGCGGGTGCTCCAGATTCAGGACCACGGTCTGCTGCTCGCGGCGGCTGGTGTTCCAGGCGATGTTGCCGTAGGCGTAGCCGCATCCCTCATCCCCGTTTCGGATCCCGGGAGGGTTCCTGAGCGGGCCGGTGTAACCGTTCTTCTGCCTGCATTCGCCCAGCGCGACAGATCGTACGCCCGTTATCGTATTGTCCGTGTCCCGCTGGACCACATAAACGGTGTTGCCGCCCACGCTGATATTCCGCGCCTCTCTGAATGTGCCGCCGTCTTTCCAGACGGAGCTGCTGTACTCCCTGCTTCGCGACGGGATTTCCTGGCGATCCAGGACGTCCACGCCGATTGTCATGCGCCCCTTGCCGACATCTCCGCCCCAAAAGACGCTGCCCTGCCGGCCGTCGCCGCCATCTCGGCTCGGTGTTCGGGTGAGCAGGCGCGTTTCAAAGCCGTCCAGATCCTTGCGCAAGACGATATTGATTGCGCCGCGTATTGCGCCGCCGCCCAGGGTGCCCAGGCTGTCCCCGCTGAGAAGCTGGATGCGTTCGATGGCCGAGATCGGCAAGGCATCCAGATTGTTGGCGGTCGAGGAGTAGGGGCGGCCGTTGACCAGAACCGGAAGCGGCTGCCCTCCGGTGAAGAAGTAGCGGACAATGCCGGTGTCCAGCAACTCCTCAACGGTCTGGGCGCCGGACCATTCCAGAAAATCCCGGTCGCGCTCCGAGATGACACGGGCGGCCGGCGCGAGGGAGCCGGCCTGAACCGGGGCCCATCCCGGCCAGGCGAGAAGGACGGCAAGCGAAACCAGGAGACTCGGGAGAATTTTCATCTGCATTGGAAATAGCCACGGTGCGCTCTCTCGTGTCTTGCGAGAGAGAATTTCAGGAATTCTCTCGAAGACGATTTTCCCGTCCGGAGAGAATGCGTCAATTAAGGCGGGGCGCCGGAAACGGTGAACGCCGTATCGGCGCATGGTCGGAACGTTCCCACGGTGCAACAGGTCCTTTCGATTTTTGATTACTGTATCACACTGCCTGCGATCGCATCAAAGGAGTTTTTTCGGAGCCGGATCATGGCAAGGCGGAAGCACGGCGCAAGGGAAAAGGCCGGAAGCGGACGACTCGACCGAGGCGGGCCTCCGTTCCGGCGGGGGAGAGCGTCCCGCCCGGTATGCCCGCGTTCCCGATCTTCCATCGCTTCGGCCGGATCCGGGCAGTCGATGCCGACTTGCCGGGGAGCATGGCCCGCAATGGATCCGGATTCGGATGGCGGGCCCGGAATCAGGGAGGGATCGGTCGCGCGATCAGGAATCGCCCGTCCTGTCCAGCGCGTCGGCGACCCGGTCTCCGAATTCCTCCGTGCCGACGATCCGGATTCCGCCTCCGGGCCGGGACAGGTCGCCTGTCGAATAGCCGGCCGCGAACACGGATTCCATGGCTTTCCACAGGTTGTCCGCCTCCTCCCGCATGCCGAAGCTCATGTCCAGCATCATGGCGAAGGACCCGATCATGGAATAGGGATTGGCGACGTTCTTGCCGGCGATGTCGGGCGCCGATCCGTGCGAAGGCTCGTAGTAGGCTTTCTCCGGCCCCAGGCACGCGGAGGGCATCAGCCCCAGGGATCCGAGAATGCCGCCGGCCTGATCGCTCAGGATGTCGCCGAACATGTTTTCCATGACCATCACGTCGAACTGGCCCGGATTGAGGCACAGTGCGGTGGCCGCGGCATCCACCAGCATGTGATGGACCTCCACGTCCGGAAAGTCCCGTGCCGTTTCCATGACGATGTCGGTCCACAGGATGCTCGACTTGAGCACGTTGCTCTTGTTGATGTTGTGGAGCTTGCGGCGGCGCTTCGTCGCCGTCTCGAAAGCCACGTCGACCGTTCTCTTGATCAGGCGCTCGTCGTAGTCGAGCACCTCGCGCGCATAGCGCAGCCCCTCGTCGTTGATCCCGGTTTCCTTCTCGCCGAAGTAGATGCCCCCCACGAGTTCGCGAATGATCATGATGTCGATGCCGTCCCCGACGACTTCCGGCTTGAGGGGCGAGAAGTGGTTGAATGCGCGGGGCAGGTAGACCGGCCTGAAATTGGCGAACGTGTCGTAGCGCCGTCGCATCGGCAGAAGGGCGCTGCGCTCCGGCTGCTCGTCGACCGGAATCTTGCGGGACTCCTCGAGACTGAGCCCGACGGTTCCCTTGATGATGGCGTCCGCCCGGTCGCACATCGCCCAGGTCTCGTCCGGGCAGCACGATCCGGTCTCGAACCAGGCGGCGGCGCCGAAAGCCGCTTCCATCAGGTGAAACCGCACATCGTTGCGCGCCTCGACGACTTTCAGGGCCTTGATGCCCTCTTTCATGATTTCGGGGCCGATGCCGTCCCCCGGCATGACGCAAAGACGATACTCGTTCATTTCTTGTCCGGCCTCCTCCAGGCGGGGTGTCGTTTTTCGATGAATGCGGCGATGCCCTCGGTCGTTTCATCCAGCATCATGTTTCCGGAAATGACCCGCGACGTGTCGGCGTAGGCCTGTCGGGTGTCCTGCTCGATCTGCCGGTAGAACGACGCTTTGCCGAGGCTGACGACGCGCGGGGGGTGTGCGGCGATCTTGCCGGCGAGCGCGTCGACGGCGCGGTCCAGCTCCTCCGGTTCCGTCACCCGGTTGACCAGTCCGAACTCGAGAGCGGTGCCGGCGTCGATGAAATCGCCGGTCAGCAGCATTTCCATGGCCCGCTTGCGCGAGACGTTCCGGCTCAGGGCGACGGCCGGGGTCGAGCAGAACAGGCCGAGCCGGACACCGGAGACCGCGAACCGGGCCTCGGTCGAGGCGACCGCCAGATCGCAGGTCGCCACCAGCTGGCAGCCGGCCGCGGTGGCCATGCCGTGGACCCTGGCGATCACCGGCTGGGGCAGGGCGGTGATCTTCATCATCATCTCGCCGCTCTTGTCGAACTTGTCGCGGTGATGCGCCTCGTCGGAGTCGGCCAGCATTTCCTTGAGGTCGTGCCCCGCGCAAAAGGCCCGGCCGGCGCCCGCGATGACCACCGCCCGGACATCCCGGTCGGCGGCCGTCTCATCGAGTGCCCGGGTCAGGCGGTCGATCAGCTCCTCGGACAGCGCGTTGAACCGGTCGGGCCGGTTGAGCGTCAGCGTCCGGATGCCGTCGTGCGTTTCGCAAAGCAGTACGGAAGCTGCGGAGGTCATGTCGACGTCGGGTGTGCGGAGAGCGGGCCGGCCCGGTCGCGGATCGGATTTCCGCCGGGGCCGGCATGCCGGATCAGTCGGATTCCTCCACCATGAAATACACCGCCTGGGCGACTTCTTCATCGCTCAGGTTCATGAATCCGCCCTTTGCGGGCATGACGCCCGCGTCGCCCTGATAGCCCTTGATCGCGTGGTCGACGAGCACCTCGATGCCCTGGGCGATGCGCGGCTCCCAGTTGTCCCGGTCGCCCGGTATCGGCGCGCCGGCGACACCGGCCTGGTGGCAGATCGTGCAGTAGGTGCTGTAGGTTTTGCCGGCGAGCTCCGCGTTCAGGGCATAGCCGGAATCCTGCGTCCCGCTGTCGGCGGCCGGGGCGGATTCCGCCTGCGTCGGTTCGGATTCCGCGGCCTCGGGCTCGGCCGCGCTTCCGGCCGGCTGCACCAGACCGACCATGTGCTCGACGGCCCGGGTGACCTCGTCATCGCTCAGGGACATGAATCCGCCCTTGGGGGGCATGACGCCGGTGTTGCCCTGGAAGCCGTTGATCGCGTTGTGCACCAGGGCCTCGAGGCCGGTGCCCAGGCGGTCCGACCAGTCGTCGGCCTTCCCGGCGACCGGCGCGCCGGCGAGGCCGGCGTCATGGCAGGTCGCGCAACTGGTCGCGTAAACGGCCGGACCGTCCATCGGCTCCGCGGGTGCTCCGTCGCCTGCTCCGGCAGCGCCGGATGCTTCGCCGAAATTGATCCCGCCGACCGGAGCGACCCGCGCCTGGAGCGATTCCTGCGAGTTGTGCGTGGCCAGCGCAATGCCTGCGCCCGCCAGGGCGATGAACAGTAGAGCAATTGTTCTGTGAATATGTGCCATTTGACTTGTCGAGGGTGGTGGTTCTGTCCCGAACGCTCCGGCGCGGCGCAAGACACGGCCTTGTGCCGAAGCATGCGGATTATACCCCAAAGCATGTGCTCCCGGCGGCCCGAATTGGGAGGCAGCGGACAGGGTCGGCCGGTCTTGAGCGCGAGTCGGCAAGTCTCGTTCCGGCTGGCGCGGCGGACCGGAAGGATCCGGCTGCAATGGACCAAAAGAGTACAATATCCCGATTTGTTGCGGCGCATACATTCGGTACGACGGGCCCTTTGCGGAATAATTTCAAAAAACAATTGTTTCCCGGTTTCTTATCAGTAAAATTATTTTCAGGAATATAAAAACACTAGACTAATGACCAAGACCGTCCTCTTGACATCCTGAGGGACCGGGGCGTGTGTGTACGCAAGAGGCGGGGGCCCGGATTTCAAATCGGATTGATCGTGCCGGGAAACTGCTGGAAACCGCCCGGGGCATGTTTCGTCCGTGCCGCGGGCCGTGACCGCAAACCAATTTGAGTATTGGAGAGTAATAATTATGAGTCCAGAAGAACTATACGCAGCCACAACCCGGGCCAACATGCTGAACCTGGAGGTCTATTACTATTGGGCGACCGCGATCATGATCCTGATTCATGCCGGCTTCCTGATGTATGAAATGGGTGCTTCCAGGGTCAAGCACGTGCTGGCGTCGGGCACCAAGAACATTTTGGCGTTCGCCTTCATGATCCCCACGTTCTTCATGTTCGGGTGGTGGATCTACCTGGCCATGACCAACGGCTTCATCCCGGACTGGGAGGCCGGCGCCGGAGGCGTCCCGTGGGGCGACGCGATGGGCCCGAACCTCGCGGACAACGCGACCGGCGTGTTCTGGGGCGCGTTCACGCTGTTTGCGTGCACGACCGCTTCCATCATGTCCGGGTCCGTGATCGAGCGCATCCGCATGGCGTCCTTCATCGTGCTGGCGGTTCTGCTCGGTTCCGTCGTGTGGAACCTGTCGGCCTCGTGGGGCTGGCACTACGCCGGATGGATGGTCACCTCGTGGGGCTACCACGACATGGGGGCCTCCGGGGTGGTGCACATGATATCCGGATTTTTCGCGCTCGGCGTGCTGATCAATCTCGGTCCCCGGGTCGGCAAGTACAACCCCGACGGATCGGCGAACCACATCCGCGGGCACAGCCTGCCCATGACCGCGACCGGACTGATGCTGATTGTCGTCGGATTCTTCGGCTTTCTGGGGGCGTGCCTGATCTTTCCGGGTACGGAACTCAGCTGGTCCGCCACGCAATGGGCGAACATCTACGGCCAGCCGACCACTCTCTCGGCGATCTGCTTCAACACCCTGATGGCGGTCGCGGGCGGCATCATCGGCTGCTACGCGATGACGCGTGATCCGTTCTGGATGATGTCCGGAGCGCTGTGCGGCGTCATCTCGGCCGCGGCCGGACTGGATCTGTGGTATCCCGGCCTGTCGTTCTGCGTCGCGTTCGCCGGCGGCATCATCGGACCCCTGTCGGCCCGGATACTCGAACGCATGGGCATCGACGACGCCGTGGGCGCCGTGTCGGTGCACGGCACCTGCGGGATCTGGGGACTGCTCGCGGTCGGCATCTTCATGGGCGGATATCCCCCGCCCGGGGAAGGCATTCCGGCCATCACCTTCATGGGCCAGTTCAAGGGCATGATCGTCATGTTCCTCCTCGGCTTCATTCCGGGGTACGTGGTGTCGTGGGTCTTCAACAAGCTGGGAGTGCTGCGAGCCAGCGAACCCGTGCAGGAAGCCGGCATGGACAAAGAGGTCAATGCGGTAGCCTATCCCGAAGAGATCAAGAGCATTCATTGATCCCGACTGTCAGTTAACGAATCGAACAGGAGAATTTCATCATGATCAATTCAAGCCCTGTTGAAGCCTGGGAAGGCGCGGCAGCGATATTCACATTTGCCGGAACGGGGGGCGCGAGCTTCTGGTTCTGGATCATGTGCCTGCTGTGTCTGGTCCCGCTGTATGTGTCCCTGAGGGCGGAAAACGCCGTCGAAAAGGAACACAACGGCAAGTAGCCGGCTTCCAAGACCAGCCGGAGTCGCAGCCCGTCCGGGTTGCGGCTTCGGCTTTTTTGTTGTCTGAAGAGCGCCCGACGCCGCCGGAGTGGCGGCCTTTCCTTCAACTGTCGGGAGCCCCTTCGGGCGGGGCGCCCGCCCGGATGGCCCGTGGCGCAGGATCCGGGGGGCGTGTCAGGACGAGGAGCCCAGGATATCCTTCTTGGCCTGGTGGAGGTGCTGCACGATCTGGGTGACGGCCCGGTCCATGTCCCGGCGCGCGATGTAGCGGACCAGCTGGGCATGCTGCTCGTTGTAGTGGTCGATCCTGGACGGCGTCAGGACGACGTTTTTCCGCTCGGTCCATTGCGTGTGGCTGCGGATGTCGTTGATGTGCTGGTAGATCCAGATGATCAGCGGATTCCTGGAGCATTCGGCGAGCGTCATGTGGAACGCCTCGTCGGCGATCGAGAACCGGTCCGGGTTGTGCCGGATCTTCTGCACCTTTCTAAGGGCGTTCTCGAGTTTTCCGAGATCCCGGTTGTTGGCGTTGGAGATGACCAGGCGCACGATATGCGTTTCGATTGCAAGGCGGGTCTCGATCAGCTCGATCGGGCTCGTCTCTTCGGCGATGTCCATGTGATCGAACCGGGCGTCGTAATTGACATACGTGCCGCTGCCGAACTTCTTGCGCACCAGATTGGCCTGCTGCAACTGCTGCAGCGCAGAGCGCACCGTGCCCCGGGCCACGCCGTACTCCTCCGCCAGGGTTCTTTCCGGCGGGAGTTTTTCGTTGAATGCGTACTCTCCGTCAATCACGGCATCCCGGATCCGGTTGAAAATTCCGGATGCGCCATTTCTGGACCTGATGGGTTCCTGTTTACTCACGGCATGTTCGGCATCTGGACCGGCCTGGGATCAGGGGTCGATTTCGACGTCCTTCCCGTCCCCGGCTGTTTCGGCGACGGAAACAGTCTCGCAGGGAAACCGGTCGGAAAGAGTTCTTCCATAAGGGTCACCATACCATGAAAGTACCAAAAATGCGACAATGGTGCAACACTTTGCGAATATGGTTGCAATTTGTAGTGAACATGGTAAAACCTCATGTACCCGATAAAAACAGCGTAATCCGCACTTTCACTGGACTTGCGGGCTACGGAAGACGAAATTCATGGTCTATACCATACAAGTACCATCACTATATTGCACTGCGCATGCCGGAGATTGAACGATGGCCATTCCTTCCCACGTTGATTACCTGATTGTCGGTGCCGGCATTCATGGCCTGAGCACCGCCTACCACCTCGCCGCCGACCTCAAGGCGCGCGGCCAGGCGGGCAGCAAGAGCATCCTGGTGGTGGACAAGACCGCGATCGGCGCCGGAGCGTCCGGCATTGCGTGCGGCGTGGTCCGCAACAATTACTTCCAGCCGGCCATGCGGGAACTCATGGCCCAGTGCGTGGAGGTGTGGGAAAGCGACATGGAGGCCTACAGCTACCACCCGGTCGGATACATGCAGATCAGTCCGGACAGCATGTTCGAGGACGTCGCCTCGATTGCCGAGCAGCAGCGGCAGATCGGCTACGAGTCGGTGTTCGTCGACGGCGAGAAGGCGTCGATGGAGTACATGAAGGGGCTGTTTCACGACTGGCAGGCCAAGGGGATCACCTCGGTCCTCCACGAAAAGAAGGGCGGCTACGCCAACAACACCCGGTCCCTGTACGGACTGGCCGGCAAGGCGGAAGCCCTTGGCGTGCGCATCCTGACCGGCGTGACCGTGACCGGATTCCGCTACGACAGCGGCACCGGCGCGGTGAGCGCCGCGGCCACCGACAAGGGCGAGATCGCCTGCGAGCAGCTGGTCGTGGCCGCCGGGCCCTGGGCCAAGACCGTCTGGGACATGCTGGATCTGCCCGCCTCGGTCGACATCCGCTCAAACGGAACCGTCCACAGGGATGTCCCGATGTGGGTCTACTGGTCGCTGCAGGAGGGAACCCTGGGGGTCGATCCGGCCATGCAGAAGACCAATGACGGGAACTTTCCGCCGGTCATCCACGTCGATTCCGACCAGCCGCTTTATTCCGATGTCGACGGCAGCCTGATCACCGACCGCATGTGGGGCATCTACTACAAGCCCGATTTTCATTTCAATGGCGTGCAGGGCGGCGCGGCGCCCTACAAGGTCGAGACCGACCCGGACCGGGTCCAGGTCGATCCCTACGGCGTGGACTCGCCCGATTTCGTTGTCGGGGACGACTTCGTCCACATGTGGACCTCGGCGCTGGCCCACTGCCAGAAGCGGTTCGAAGGGCAGATTCCCAAGTACCGCGACGAGCCGTCCGGCGGCATCGGCGCGTTCACCCCGGACAGCTTTCCGGTATTCGACACGTTCCGGGAGAACTGCTATTTCATCGCCGACTCCAACCACGGCTACAAGATGATCGGGGTCGGCAAGCTGGTTGCCGAAGAGCTGACGGGTTCCGAGAGCGAGCTCATGAAACCCTTCCGGTTCTCGAGATATGCCGAGGGCAGGCTCCACCCGGTCTCCAACAGTCCGTTCCCGTGGAGTTGATTTCACCATCCCGTTTGTTATCATGGTTCCCTTTTCCCTCATTTCATTCATAACCTAATCCAATTGTTCATGGAGTAATCTCATGGCCAACACCACTTCACCAAAGCAGGATTCAACCGATCTCGAACGGCACGTCAATCGGCCGGGCCGGGCGGATCTGGTCAAACAGGTTCGTGAAAAAATCGACGAACTCGGAATCGAATACATCTACTACCAATTCATATCCGTGACCGGCCGGATTGTCGGCAAGGGCATTCCCTCGGACCACTGGGAGCGCTCCGCGGAGAAGGGCTTCCAACTGGTGTACGGATCGACGGCAAACCTGTTCATCGACCGTCACGGCGACTACATCGGCTACGGTCCGGAAGCGGCCGAGCTGGTCGGCATTCCCGACCCGGAGACCTTCTGCCAGCTGCCGTGGGACAAGCGGGTCGCGCGCGTCTACTGCACCTGTTTCAGAAACCGGGAAGAGCGGCAGAATCCCGGCGGCCATCTCGAATCGGATTGCCGGGGCAACCTTCGCATCCTCCATGAGGAGTTCAAGGCCAAGCATGGCGGGCTCCACCTGCGTGCCGGCACCGAGCCTGAAATGATGTGGCTGAAACGCGGTGCGGACGGCAAGCCGGACGGCGGCTACTCGAACCCGTACTGCTACCACATCGACCAGTTCGAATCGCTGCGGCCGGTGTCGATGCAGGCGATCACCTACTCGCGGCAGATGGGACTCGACATGATCCAGGGCGACCACGAGGACGCGCCGGGCCAGCTCGAGCTGAACTGGCAGTTCGACGACGTGCTACGCAATGCCGACCGGCTCTCGACCTATCGCCAGATCTGCGCCCAGGTCGCCCGCGAGCACAACCTGATCGCCTGCTTCATGAGCAAGCCGTTCATGGGCGTGTCGGCATCCGGCTGTCACCACAATCTGTCGTTGTGGACCGGCGGGGAGAACACCGTCAACCCGCTCGGCCAGGGATCGCTGCCGGGCCTCGAGGAGAATTTCACCTATCTGGTCGGCGGCGAGAACACCTTCATGCCCGATACGGACGATCCGCAAAAGCCGGGCAAGATCGGACTGCAGGCCGTCGGCGGGGTCATGGCCCATCTGGGTGCCCTGACGGCGATCGGCTGCTCGACGGTCAACTCGTACCGACGCCTGTGGGATACCGGCTTCTGGGCGCCCGTCTTTGCGGACTGGGGCTATCAGAACCGGACCACGGGCATGCGGGTGTCCGCTCCGGGACGGTTCGAGTACCGGGCCGTCGATTCGATGGTCAACCCCTATCTGATGGGCGCCGCGCTGCTCAAGGCCTTTGACGACGGAATCTCCAACGATCTCGATCCGGGCGAGCCGGAAGAGCGCAACATCTACGAGGCGATGGAGGCCGGCAAGCAGGTCAAGAAGCTGCCGATGTCCCTGGGCGACGCGTTGGCGCGGCTTGAGCAGGACGAGGTGATCCGGTCGTCAATGCCGGGCGAAATGTACAAGGTCTACCACTGGTACAAGAACGACGAGTGGGAGAAATTCATGTCGACGGTGACCGACTGGGACATGGATACCTATCTTGACTGCCTGCCCTGATTTTGCCGTGGCGCGGGAGGCCGATCCGGCCTTTCGGTCCCGGGTTTTCGAAGCCGGGACCGACCGTCGCCGCAAGGGGTTTACGTTAAACACTGATTGAGGACAAGATTATGTGCGGTATCGCGGGGCTCATACACCGTGGGAGAAGTTCCGACATAGGTGCGGAAATGACCTCCATGCTGCAGTCGCTGAAGCATCGGGGACCGGACTCGACCGGGTTTGCGCTGTACGGCAACGCCGTGCCCGACCGGTATGTCATGCGTTTCAAGGCGGCCGAGCAGGAAGACATGAAGAGCGGCTTCGGAATCCAGGAAAGGATCCGGGAGCGCAGGGAGGAAGCGGAATCGAGGCTGGCCTCTCTGGGCGCGACCATCGAGAACGCGGATCCGGCGACCGACTATTCCTGGCGCTACGTGTTCAGCTACGATGGCGACATGCGCAATCTGGCCGACTACATGGAGGATATCGAGGGGGTCGAGATCCTGTCCATCGGTAAGGCGCTGGAACTGGTCAAGGACCTGGGCGACGCCGAGACGGTTTCGTCGCAGTATTCGCTGTCCGGCTTTCAGGGCACGCACGCGATCGGCCACACCCGCATGGCGACGGAATCGGACGTGGATATCCGCTCGGCCCACCCCTACTGGGCCTATCCGTTCAGCGACGTGTCGGTCGTGCATAACGGCCAGTTGACCAACTACTGGACGCTGCGCCGGGAAATGGAGCGGCGCGGGCATCGTTTCATGTCGAATTGCGATTCGGAACTGATCGCGGTCTATATCGCCGACCGGATGGCCCGGGACGAGGATCTCGAGTCGGCCATGGTCCGCTCCGTGGACGAGCTCGACGGGGTGTTCACCTACCTGGTGGCGACGTCGGACCGTCTGGGCATGGCCAAGGACGTCATGGCGGCCAAGCCGATGGTCCTTTATGAAAGCGACGAGTTTGTGGGCCTGGCTTCCGAAGAGGTTGCCATCCGCAGCATTTTTCCTGATGAAATCGAAACCTGGGATCCTTACCACGGGGAGGTGAAAGTATGGCAAGCGTAGCGCACAAATCCCATGACATGGGGCTGCACACCGAGCAGTTGACAGGCCGGACGCAGCAACGTTTTTTCAGTTCGAGCGAGGAGGAGAACTTCACCTATCCGTGGTCGTTCGAAGTGGATTTCGACAATCGGGCGGAATTCGATGCCGGCCCCATGACCCCGACCGAGGTCAATCTCAAGATCCGGGAGTTGATGAAACAGGGGGCGGGGTCCATTACCGTCAAGAATCCCCAGGCAAAGCATGCGCTGGGAGTCGGAATCCTCAATCGCCTGAATCTCACGTTCGAGGGCAGTCTCGGCTATTTCGGATGCGGTCTCGTCGACGGGCCGAACATCCGTGTCACCGGCCGGGTCGGCTGGTCGTGCGCCGAGAACATGATGGCGGGCACCGTGGTGATCGAGCACAACGCCGGCTCCACGTTTGGGGCGGCGATTCGCGGCGGCGACCTGGTGTGTCGCGGCGATGTCGGCTCGAGGACGGGGATCGACCAGAAGGGGGGAACCATCATCGTCGGCGGGCGAAGCGGAGCGTTTTCGGGCTTCATGATGCAACGCGGAAGGATGATCATCTGCGGCGACGCCGGAAAGAACCTGGGGGATTCCATGTATGACGGAACGATCTACGTCGGCGGTGAAGTCGAGGATCTTGGCGTCGATTGCGTGCCGGGCGAGATGACCGAAAACGAGTTGAAATGGCTGACCGCCAAGCTCGGCACCTACAACATCGAGCCCGCCTGCGGAATCGAGAACATGAAGAAATTCGTGGCCGGGAAGCAGTTGTGGAATTACGACAATCTCGAGCCGGCAGAGAAAAAGCTGGTTCTCTGATCGGAACAGGCCAAGGGGATAAATCCATGTCTAAAGTTAACAGAGACGTCAACCATCTCGGCAGGAGCTTCATTTTTCCGCCCGAGGTGATCGATGACATTCACATCAAGTCCGAACTCGGGCGCTACAGGATGCGGGGGTTTTCCCTGTTCAAGAAAATCCCGACCTGGGACGATCTCACCTTCCTGCCCGGCACGCTGACGCGGTTCGTGATCGAGGGCTATCGCGAGAAGTGCCTGACCGAAACCGTGATCGGCCCCAAGGCCAAGCGCCCGCTGGTGCTCGACATTCCCGTGTACGTCACCGGGATGAGCTTCGGGGCCCTGTCGTACGAAGCGAAAACCGCCCTGGCGCGGGGAGCCACCATGGCCGGCACGGCGACCTGCTCCGGAGAGGGCGGCATGATTCCCGATGAGCGCCGCTACTCCGAAAAGTGGATGTACCAGTGCATCCAGTCGCGCTACGGCTTCAACCCGAACCATCTGCGCCTTGCCGACTGCGTGGAGTTTTTCATCGGACAGGGCTGCAAGGTCGGGCTGGGCGGCCACCTGATGGGGCAGAAGGTCACCGACCAGGTTGCGGAAATGCGTTCGCTGCCCGCCGGGATCGATCAGCGCTCTCCGGCGCGGCACCCCGACTGGCTCGGCCCCGACGATCTGGCCCTGAAGATCAACGAGATCCGGGAGGCCACCAACGGCGAGGTGCCGATCCAGCTGAAACTGGGCGCGGCAAGAGTCTATGACGACGTCCGGATGGCGGCCAAGACCGGGCCCGACTCGATCTATATCGACGGCATGGAGGGAGGCACCGGCGCCGGCCCGCACCTTGCCACCGAGGAGACCGGGGTGCCCGGGATCGCCGCGATTCGCCAGGCGCGCCGCGCCCTGGAGGATGTCGGCAAATCGGGCGAGATATCGCTGGTTTACGCGGGCGGCATCCGCAACGGCGGGGACGTGGCCAAGGCGCTCGCGCTCGGCGCCGACGCCGTGGCGATCGGGCATTCCGTGCTGATGGCCCTGAACTGCAACAAGGCGATACCTGAAGCGGATTTCCAAAAGGAAATGGGAGTCGAGGCCGGGCATTGCTACCACTGCCATAGCGGGCGCTGCCCGGTCGGCGTGGCGACACAGGATCCGATACTGCGAAAGCGCCTCAATCCGGATGATGCCGCGGAGCGGGTCTACAATTTCCTGCATACGCTGACCATCGAGGCGCAGCTGCTGGCCCGGGCCTGCGGAAAGACCAACATCCACTCGCTTGAGCCGGAGGATCTCGCGGCCCTGACCATGGAGGCCTCGGCGCTGGCTCAGGTTCCGCTTGCCGGCACCCAGCACACGGTCGGCCAGCCCGACATGACTCGATTCTAGTGAGGACGAAGCCATGAACGACGATGTAAACAAGTATCTCGAGTCGGACGGGCTCGATACCGACCGGGAAAAGGATATCGGACAGCATATCGGATACCGCTATGACGTGAATCTGGTTCCCGACATGGACCGGTGCACCCCGTTTCTCAAGCAGTACATGGAAATCATGGGATGGTCCGACCTCAACTGGCTCGAGGACGTTCACATGGGGTATGAAGAGGGCAGCGCTGCCGTGTTCGACCGGAACATCAACGGATGGGTGACCATTCCGGAGGGCATGGAATTGCCGGACAACCAGCAGGACCGCGACATGATTGCCCGCGAACTTCTGGTCAAGTTCCAGATGTCGAAGCTTCATCCGATGGTCGATCTGATGAAGGCCTATTCGAAATTCTGACCCGTCTCGCCAGCGCCCGCAGCGCCTGGCGAAGCGCTCTTCGGCACAGGCGCCGGACCGGAAGCCGATCTGTCCCACCGTGTTCCTGAAGATGGATCCGGACGAGTTGAAGGAGCAGTTTATCCGGTGGCAATGCCGGATCCGGCAATATTCTGTTCGCAAGGACCGGGGCAGGCCGTCGCAGGGCATGCGCCCGCGCCTGCTGGTCAAGGGGCAGGATGCCGGCGCGGCGACCGTCATGATGGTCAAGTCCGACAGCGCCGACGTGACGAGGGAATTTCGTTTCATCTACCAGAGAACGCAGGATGCGGCGGATCGCTACCAGCAGGCCGTCAAGCTCCTGTCGGAATACTACTACCAGATTCCCGCCGAGTTTTCCGAGGAGCTGGCCGCGGTCTATCCGCTCGACAGCGCTTTCGCGGACCGGGTCGTCCAGGCGGGCGAGAGCCGACTGGTGTTCGAACAGGGAAACCAGCGGTATGATATCCTTTGCAGGACACGGGACATTCCCCGGGCGGATCCGAAGTACGAGGCCGTCTACTGGCACAACAGGCTGTTCAATTCCAATTTGCCGGGAGTGGTGAAAATACTGGGATTTGCGCCCGTCTGGGAAGCGTCCGGCTTCGTCCATCTTGATCAGCCCGGCTGCCGATGACCCGACTGAGCGTCAACCTGAACAAGATCGCCCTGCTCAGAAACTCCCGGGGCAGGGACTACCCGAGTGTTGCGGAATTCGCCCGCCGGTTCATCGATCTGGGCGTCGACGGAATCACCGTGCATCCCCGCCAGGACGAACGGCATACCCGGCGCCGGGATGTCTATGACCTGGCCCGGGTCTGCGAATCCTTCGCGAATGTGGAATTCAATATCGAGGGATACCCGTCCGAGGATTTTCTTGCGATGGTGGGCGAGGTCGGGCCGGACCAGTGCACGCTGGTCCCCGATGCCGTCGACCAGATCACCTCCGATCACGGGTGGGACGTGGAGGCTTCGAAGGCGGTGCTTGTTCCGGTGCTGGAACGGTTGCGCAACGACGGGGTCCGCTCCTCGCTGTTCGTGGACCCCGTACCCGGACAGGTGAGCGCGGCCGCCCGAATCGGCGCGGACAGGATCGAGCTCTATACCGAGAGTTATGCGGTCGGCTATCACGGGCCGGACAGGGCCGGAGCGCTGGCGGCCTACCGAAAGGCCGCCGATGCCGCGCACGCGGCGGGAATCGGGGTCAATGCGGGGCATGATCTCGATCTCGACAACCTGGCCGAATTTCTCGGGATCGGGGGGATTCTGGAGGTGTCGATCGGCCATGCATTGACCGTCGAGTGCATTGAGCACGGTATGGAGAATGTGATCCGGCGATATCTCCGGATCTGCCACGAAACCGGAACCTGATCGGTCCGGCCGCGAAAGCTCAGGCCAGGGCCGTCTGTTGGCGGTTACTGACGATTCTCGTCTCTGAACCCAGGCAAAATGATGTCTGGCGAATCTGTGCGATCACACCCTCGATGCCCTCGACGACCCGGTCGCAAGGATACCCGTTGCGATGTCAACTCGTGCCCGTGCAAGACTGGTATGCACCAACCCGAAATGGTCATGCTGGCTGATAGCGCGAAATGTCGAATTCGTCAGCTCGCGCCCGCATCTGCATTGCGTCGTACCATGCCTGCATCCGCAACAGAAGGTCCATGCTAAGGCCGAAAGCCTTCTCGATCCGCAACGCCATTTCGGGCGACAGCGAGGAATGGCCGTTCAACAGGTCCGACAGCGTCGCACGTCGAACGCCGAGAATCCGGGCCGCGGCCGAAACACTCAGTCCATGCTCCTCAAGGGCCTCGATCCGGATGAAGACCCCGGGGTGCGAGGGCATCATTTCCATCTTGATTTTGCTGCTACGCATCAGTGACAGTCCTCCCAATTCCGTTCAGCCTCTGGACCGAATTATACCGGTGCTTGATACCCCGGCCGGATGGAGCAGTTAAGTCCCTAAGGAGGGGCAAGTGGATACAGCATGAAAACAAGAGAAATCCGGCTTGCATCTGAGCACCGGGTAGATTGACTGAGAGGATATTAAGGTTGACAAAAATGATAATTTAAGTTTACAAATAAAAAAATCAAGGTTGACAATTGGGAGAAGGCATGACCGGAGTTCGCGCCCGCGGCGAGCGGATAAGACGTTACATTCTCGATCGGATCGGAGAATCTCCGGAGGATGTCACGAGAGCCGCATCAGAGCGGTTTGGCATCACGAGGCAGGCGGTGAACAAGCATCTTCAGCGCCTTGTGAATGAGGGCGTCCTGACGCGCTCGGGCGCGACCCGGGCAAGGGTGTATCGGCTTGCCCCGATGGTGATATGGAGTGACCGGTTCGAGATTCAGCCCGGATTGGCAGAGGACGTGGTCTGGGCACGAAAAGTGAAAAACATTCTCGCAGATGTACCGGACAACATCTCGGACATATGGGAATACGGCTTCACGGGAATGTTCAACAATGCCATGGACCACTCCGAGGGCTCAGCGATTGACGTTCATATAAGAAAGACCGCCGTCACGACTGAAATGCTGATCGCGGATGACGGACGTGGCATTTTCAGGAAAATTCAACATGAAATGAAGTTGCTGGATGAGCGTCACGCGATCCTGGAACTCTCGAAGGGCAAGCTGACCACCGACCCGGACCGCCATACCGGCGAAGGCATATTTTTCTCGTCCAGGATGTTCGATTCCTTTGACATCATGTCGGGAGGAGTCTTTTTCTCCCACGAGTTCAAAGATGCGGAAGACTGGATCACGGAAACAGATCGCTCCTCGGTCGGGACCAGTGTCTGGATGAGTCTTGGCAATCATACGGCGAGAACACCGAAGCAGATTTTCGACCAGTACACGAGCGGCGACGACTACGGATTCACAAAAACGGTGGTTCCGGTGAAATTGGCCGGATATGGCAGTGACAGGCTCATATCGCGTTCACAGGCGAAATGGCTGCTTGCGCGTATCGAGCTGTTCAGGACGGTTCTACTCGATTTCGATGAAGTTGAAACCATTGGACAAGCTTTTGCCGATGAAATATTCCGTGTCTTCGCTCTGCAACATCCGGATATTGAGCTGATCCCGGTCTCGGCGGGCCCGGAGGTTCAAAAAATGATCGCCAGGGCGAAAGCCCGGTTGTGAAACCGGCATGCCGGGCAAGATAGCGGGCAACGCATAGGGCCCTCAAAAAATTTGTGTGTCGCTGATGAGCATCGAGGCATCCCTCCTGCCTCGGCGGCATTCAATATGACTGTAAGCGGTTCAGGCGGCCATGCTTCGCCGGAAGGGCATGAGGTCGGCGGTCTGCATCGAGCCCGGAAGAGGGGATTTGCCGCGCTCGCAGGCTCAGGCCAGGCCGTATTCCCGCTTCTGCCTGTCCGACCACGCGACCAGCAGCCGGTCGGCGGTCAGTCCGATGAAGGAGACGCACAGCCCGATCACCAGTCCCTTGCCGCCGTCGTTGAATGTCAGCGCGCGAAAGATTTCCTGCGAGAGGTCGACGGTTCCGATGAATCCGGCAATCATGACCATGAACAGGCCGAACATCAGGGTCTGGTTCAGCCCGAGGATGATTTCGGGAAAGGCCATGGGCATCCTGACTTTCCAGAGCACCTGGTTTCGGGTGCAGCCCGAGGTGGTCGCCGCCTCAATGATCTCCTGGGGCACGTTTCTCAGGCCGAAGATCGTGTACCGGACGATCGGTATGCTGGCATAGATGATGATCGCGAAGATCGCGGACACGTCGTTGATCTGAAACAGCATGACGACCGGCAGCAGATAGATGAAGGACGGAAAAGTCTGGAACGTGTCGCACAGATTCTGCATCAGGCGGGTCGACCAGTCCCTTCGGGAGGCCCAGATTCCGATCGGAATGCCGAACGCGGCGCAGATCAGGAGCGACACGAGCACCATGTACACGGTGATCATCGCCCGGATCCAATAGCCGGAAGCGGCAATGAAGAAGACGAAGGCGCAGACCGTCAGAGCGAGCTTCCAGCCCCCCAGGCGCCAGCCCAGGCTGGCCACGAGCGCGATCACCGCAATCCAGGGAATCCAGGTTATCGCCGACTTGACGGGAATCAGGAAATACACCAGAAAGGCGTCCCGGAAGACGGCGAGCGGCGCGTAGAAATGCAGGGTGATGGAGTCGACGATGCCGTCCCAGAATGTCGAGGTCGAGATGGTCAGGTGTTCCGGAAATTTGGCGATGTAAGGGGTGACGAACGACAGGACAAGGACGGCGGCGACGAATCCGGCGGCGGCGGTCAGGAAGGGCCGCCGTTTCCACAACGGCCCCTCGGGCGCGTGGATCGGCTCCTTGTGGGCGATCGCCTGGCTGAACCGGTCCAGCGCGATCGCGATGAAGACCACCGCGATGCCGACCTCGAGCGCCTGGCCGATCGCCAGTCTCTGCAGGCGGGTCAGGAGGTCGTGCCCGAGCCCCGACTGGCCGATGAACGACGCGATGACGACCATGGCCAGGCATTGCATGATGATCTGGTTGACGCCCAGCATCAACTCGTTGCGGGCCGAGGGCAGTTCCACCTTGAAGAGCATCTGCCGGCGGGTGCAGCCCGACATGATGCCGGCCTCGAGCACCTCCGGCCGGATATTCTGAAGCCCGACCATGGTCAGGCGGGCCATGGGCGGAAAGGCGAAGATGATGGTGGCGATCACGCCGGCCTTGGAGCCGACCCCGAAAAAGATCGCGACGATGATCAGGTAGGAGAAGTGCGGGAGCGACTGCAGCACGTTGAGTATCGGCCAGATGATGCGCTCCGCCGTCTTCCGCTTCGCGGCCAGGATGCCGACAAGAATCCCGATCAGCCCGGCGATCGGGGCCGAAACGGCGATGGCCGAGAGGGTCTGCATCGACAGCTCCCAGATTCCCCGCTTGCTGAACAGGGCAAGGTAGAAGAAGCATCCCCCGCCGAGCAGGGCGAGCTTCCATCCGCGCAGGTACCACCCGTAGATTGCGGCCAGCCCGACCAGGGCGATCCAGGGAATGGTCCCGATGCCGAGGTCGGGAAACCCCTCGTGCAACAGGCCTTCGGTGAAGTCCAGCATCGACTTGATGACGTCGGACATGCCGCGGGTAATGTCCCGGAAGGTGAACGCCCCGAAGAACTCGTATTTCCGAAGGAAGGTGATGGCGGCATTCACCCAGTCCACGAAGGGAATCATTCCGTCGATGTCGGCGCAGCCTGCCAGGCAGCTCTTTGGCGGGGTCACCGCCCACCCCGGCAGCCAGGGCTTCACGATCAGGAGCAGGGAAAACGGGGCCAGGACCAGCAGCGTCTTTTGCAGTCTCATCGCCCGGCTACTGTTCGAAAAGGGCGTTCAGCAGCCGCTGGCGCTGAAGCGTCCCGACGATCTCGTCCCGATCGTCGACGACGTTCGCATCCAGCTCCTGGGCCAGCACGTCCCGGGCGATTTTCTGCACGCTCTCGTCGGCATGCACGCTGAGGCGGTCCGCGGCCGGGACGGGCGGCGGCGGATCCATGATGCTTCGGACCGACAGCAGCTTGGCTCTCGGGATGTCCCGGGTGAACTCGGCAACGTAGTCGGTCGCGGGATTGCTGATCAGCTCCTCCGCGGTTCCGAGCTGGACAATCATGCCCTCGTACATGATCGCGATCCGGTCGGCCAGCTTGATGGCCTCGTCGAAGTCGTGGGTGATGAAGACGATGGTCTTGCCGAGCATCGACTGCAGCCGGATGAATTCGTCCTGCATTTCCTTGCGGATCAGGGGGTCGAGCGCGGAGAAGGGCTCGTCCAGAAACCAGATGTCGGGCTCGACCGCCAGAGACCTGCCGATTCCGACGCGCTGCTGCTGCCCGCCGGACAGCTCCCGGGGGTAGTAGTTGTCGCGTCCCTGAAGGCCGACGATCTCGATGATTTCCCGGGCCTTCTTCTCCCGGGTGTCCTTGTCGATGCCCTGGACCTCCAGGGGAAAGGCGATGTTCTGGATGACCGTGCGATGCGGCAGCAGCGCAAAATGCTGGAACACCATCCCCATCTTGTGGCGGCGTATGTCGATGAGTTCTTTTTCGGAAGCCTGCAGCAGGTCGATCCCGTCGAATTCGACCTTGCCCCAGGTGGGCTCGATCAGACGGCTCAGGCACCGCACGAGTGTCGATTTGCCGGACCCGCTGAGCCCCATGATGACGAGGATTTCCCCCTCGTACACGTCAAACGTCGCGCCGCGCACGGCCGGGATGTATTTTTCCGAACGGATGGCCTCGTCATCCGGATTCCGCTTGTGCCGCTCGAAGAATTCCCGGGGATTGGACCCGTAGAGCTTCCAGATGTCGTCGCAGGCGATCTTCGTTTTCTTGCTCATTGCACACCCGTTCGAGCAGGCTCGGTGAATCGATCCGGCGATGAATCCGGGTTCCGTGCCGAAGGCGGCCTACCGCGGTTCGCCGGTTTGAACAGGAGAATTCTGCCATGGACACGCATCGGCTGTCCATGAGAGGCCGAAATGAACGGCCCGGCTCATTTCGAGCCGGGCCGGAAAAAATGATTTCTTGAATTCAGTCGGCCTACTGAATCCAGCTTTGCCACTTGTCCTTGTGCTCGTCAAGCCATCTGTCGGCCGCCTCGGACACTTCCATGCCGTCGGTGTCGACGTAGTTGGACTGCTTGGCGACATCCAGATTGGTGAAATTGATCTTCTGCGCCACGGCGAAGGCTTTCGGGTTGGTTGCCTTGAAATCGTGGGAGACGCCGATCTTCAGGTATCCGCCCTTCGGATTCCCGCAGTCGTACAGCATGTCGGGATTGACACCCCATGCCGGATCTTCCGTGCAGGCCGCATCGTATTCGGGAAACTCGACGAATTCGCCCTCATAGAGCGCCTCGATGAAATTCGGCGTCCAGTTGAAGATCACGACCGGCTTGTTCTGCTTGATTCCCGACTCCAACTCGGCCCAGATCGCCGCGGCGGAACCCGCATTCTTGACCACGAAGTTCATGCCCAGGGCTTCGACCTTCTCGGCATCGTGCTTCAGCCAGTCGACCGGGCCCCCGATGAAAACGCCCTTGCCACCGGAATCGGCTCGTGCGAACTGATCGGCGCAGGCGTCCAGTGCCTTCCAGTCCGGCAGTCCCGGGCAAGCGTCCTTGACATGCTTGGGATACCACCATTCCTCGCGGGTGGTGGCATCATGGGTCACGAGATCGATGACGCATCCCTCGTTCACCACTTTCTCGAAAGCGGCACCGAACGCGCCTTGCCAGACTTCGTGCACGATATCGATATCGTTGTCGCACATCGCCTGGTAGACGGTCTGGCTGTCCATGGGAATGTATTCGACCTCTTCGCCGACCATCTCGAACAGCTTGCCGACGATTTCAGCCCCGACCAGCTGGCTTGACCAGTTGTGGGTCGGGATTTTTACGGCATCGGCCTGTGCAGCGCCTGCCGACATCAACGTTGCGGCAAGCAACGAAACGGGCAGATATAGATTCTTCATGATACGTTTTGTCATATCAGGCTCCTCATTGGTGAATTGTAGTTGTAGTTGACGGGGATGAGACAGAGGCCTGAGACCGGCCCGAAATTCCCCATTTCCGACAGAGTGTCCTGCAATCGATTCGGGAAATCAATACGGGTGTCGCAATCTGACTGCCTGGCTGGTACATTTTTATACCATTTCCGGGAAATTCGCCTCTCCCGGCATGATTTATATT
>VYGS01000142.1 GCA_009841725.1 Gammaproteobacteria bacterium | reverse complement strand
CCCGGCCGACTTCGGCTGGGTGCCGGACTGGACCCGGCCCCATGAGCGTATTGCCAAGTGGTACCACAACATGTCAAGCGTCGTCCAGGCGGGAGTCGCGGAAATCACCAACCAGCTGGCCTATGATGACGAGGTGGGATATCAGGCGATGCGGGAGATTTACGATCATGCCCGCTCTTCGGATCCCCGGCCGTTGTGCCTGGTTGCCAGCTTCATCCACCCCCATGATCCATACGCCACCCGGCAGAAGTACTGGTCCATGTACGAGAACAGGGAGATTTCCCTGCCGCAGGTGCCGAGGCCCCCGGTTCAGCCGGACCCTCACAACCGACGGCTGGAAAGGGTGATCGACGTTGACGCCGTCGAGGTGACTGAAAACGACATCCTGAATGCCCGCCGGGCATATTATGGGAATGTCAGCTATATCGACGAGTGGGTGGGTCGACTTCATGAAACGGTCCGGGAATGCGGCATGGACCGGGATACGCTGATCATCTTCACTTCCGATCACGGCGACATGCTGGGGGAGTTCGGGTTGTGGTACAAGATGTCTTTCAGGGAGTGGTCGTGCAGGATTCCGCTGATCGTTCACGATCCTTCCAGGCTTTCCGCGAAGACGGTGAAATCGCCCGTCGCGCATGTCGACGTGCTGCCGACGCTGGTCGATATCGCGGCCGCCGGCACTGCGGGTCAACCCGAGCCGATCGACCCGCTCGATGGCCGCAGCCTGTGGCCGTTGTGTCTTGGCGAGGGCCAGGATGCCGAAGGTATCGCGATCAGCGAGTATCTCGCCGAGGGAACCTGCGCTCCCATGCTGATGATTCGTCAGGGTCGATACAAGCATGTTTCATGCGAGACGGACCCGGATCAGCTGTTTGATCTTGGGGCCGACCCGAACGAAGTGTGCAATCTGGCAGAAAAGATCTCCAGTGCCGGGATTCTCGATGAATTCAGGGCAATCGCCGGGAGGCATTGGAACAGTGATGCCCTGAAGCAGGAGATCCTGAAGGACCAGAACCGGCGAAGACGGGTTCATGCCGCGCTTCAGGAGGGATCGCGGGCCGAGTGGGACTACAATCCTCCGCGAAACGCCAGCGACGAGTATACGCGAAGCCATATGGATCTGACTGAGCATGACATCCTGTCCAGGTTTCCCAGGCCGAAGCCGTTTGCACCGTCCTGAACGGGTGATCGGGTCTCCGCCGAAAGGCGGCGCAATCAGAGCCGGTAGGCCGTCGAGGTCATGACGCGGGCGGCCAGTCTCATCAGTGTTCTGGCCGGGGCCGGCAATGTTCCGGCACCGGCCTCGATGGCCTCGTGGGCATGCCGGGCTTCATCCGACTGCATCTGGGCGATGACTTGGCGGCTGCGCCGGTCGGTTTTCGGGAGGCTGGAGAGGTGTTTCTCGAGGTGTTCGACGACCTGTTCCTCGGTTTCCGCCAGGAACCCCAGATTCCACTTGTCGCCAACCAGCCCCGCTAGGGCGCCGATCACAAATGATCCGCCGTACCACACGGGATTGAGCAGGCTCTTGCGGCCCTCCAATTCCTCGATGCGGCGCTCACACCAGGCAAGATGGTCCATTTCCTCATCAGCGGAGTGCTGCATGCGATCCCGGTTCGCGCTGCTCCGGGCGGTCAGGGCCTGGCTCTGATAGAGTGCCTGGGCGCAGACTTCTCCCGTGTGATTGACCCGCATGTACGCTGCGGAGGAGCGCCGGTCCCACTCGCTGAATTCAGCCGTATTGCGAACGGTGGCCGGATAGGGGCGGGCTTGCTCCGGCTTGCCGTAAACAGTCTGGAGCGCCCTTGAGGCCCCCAGAAGAATCCGGTCCATGCGGGTCAGATTGCGGGTATCGGAACTGGGCATCGGGACAGAAAGATCCCCTACGGGCAATAAGCGTGTTCGTTCCCCTTTATAATACATGATATGGAAACCGGTAAACTCGAAAAGATTTTTCTGAAGGCGCTGCCCAGGCGGTGTCTCGTGTCCGACCGGGTTGCGCTTCGGACTTACGAATGCGATGGCCTGAGCGCATATCGACAGCCCCCCGGATTGGTGGTGCTGCCGGAGAATACCGAGCAGGTCATGGCGGCACTGAAGATATGCAGGGAGAACGCCATTCCGGTGGTTGGCCGGGGCGGTGGCACCGGTCTTTCCGGCGGCGCCCTTCCGCACCCTGACGGAATCGTGCTGAGCCTGTCCAAAATGAACAGGATGCTCGAGATCGACCCGGAAAACCGTATCGCCCGTGTACAGCCCGGCGTGACCAATCTGTCGATCTCGAAGGCGGTCGAGCATCTCGGGCTGTATTACGCACCCGACCCTTCGTCACAGATCGCCTGCACAATCGGCGGCAATATTGCCGAAAACGCAGGCGGGGTCCACTGCCTCAAGTACGGACTGACGGTTCACAACGTCATCGCCCTGAAAGTCGCCACGATCGAGGGCGATTTGCTCGAGATCGGGGATGAATCGATGACCGCGCCCGGTTTTAACCTGCTGTCTTTGATGGTGGGCTCGGAAGGCATGATGGGCATCGTGGTGGAGGCCACGGTCAAGCTCCTCCCGGTTCCGGAATGCGCGCGCGTGGTGATGGGCATTTTCGAGTCGGTCCAGGATGCCGGTGACAGCGTGGCAGCCGTCATCGCAAGCGGAATCATCCCCGCCGGGATCGAGATGATGGACAATCCGGCGATCCGGGCTGCGGAAGCCTTTGTCAACGCCGGATATCCGGTCGATGCCAGGGCCATCCTGCTTTGTGAACTCGATGGCATCCGGGAGGAGGTGGATCAGCAAATCCAGGCGGTTGACAGGCTGTTTCGAGAGAACCGGGCAACGGACATCCGTATAGCCAGGGACGATCACGAGCGCCAGCTGTTCTGGTCCGGTCGCAAGGCCGCCTTCCCGGCCGTTGGCCGACTGTCTCCGGACTACTACTGCATCGACGGCACGATTCCCCGACAGGCGCTCGGCAAAGTGCTGACCGAGATCGAACGACTGTCGGACGAATACGGCCTCAGGGTTGCCAACGTGTTTCATGCCGGAGACGGTAACCTGCATCCACTGATTCTGTATGATGCCAGGGAGCCCGGGCAGCTCGAAAAAACGATCGAGCTGGGCTCCCGGATTCTGAACCTCTGCATTGGCGTGGGCGGCACCATAACCGGGGAACACGGTGTGGGGGTGGAAAAGATCGGCGAGATGTGCACCCAATTTACCGATGATGAACGGGAGTTGTTTCATGCCGTCAGGAAATGCCTGGATCCCCAATCCTTGCTGAACCCGGGCAAGGCCATTCCGACTCTGGCGCGATGCGCGGAGCACGGCGCCATGCATGTGCATGAGGGCCAGCTGCCGTTTCCGGATATCGAGCGGTTCTGATGGAGCATCGCGAGTTCGAGCCTCTGCTGAAGGCTGTCGGCGCCGCCCGGCATGTCAGGGCCCCTCTCGCGATCGAAGGCGGCGGAACGCGAAGATTCTATGGACGCGAGATCATCGGCGAACCGCTGTCCCTGGCCGACTGCCGGGGCGTTGTCGAATATCATCCGACGGAGCTTGTCGTGACGGTGCGGTCGGGTACGGGAGTGGACGAACTCGAGCAGGAACTGAACGCGAACGGTCAGATGCTGGGGTTTGAGCCGCCTGTCTGCACACCCGGTTCCACCATTGGCGGCTCCATCGCCCTGGGCTTTTCCGGTTCGGCCAGGCCTTACCGGGGCAATGTCCAGGACTTCGTGCTGGGCATCCGGCTCCTGACTGGCGACGGACGGATCATGCGCTTCGGGGGACAGGTGATCAAGAATGTTGCGGGATTCGACATCGCGCGGTTGATGGTCGGCTCACTGGGGTGCCTCGGCATTATTCTCGAGGTGTCCCTGAAAGTGATTCCCCGACCGCAATACGAGTGTACCCTGTGCCTGGAGATCCGGGATGCCGATCAGGCCGTATCCCGGTTCAACGAGTTGACCGGGCAGCCTTATCCGGTCACGGCCGCATCGTGGCTTGACGGTATGGCGAGAATCCGCCTGTCCGGAAGCGAGGCGGGGGTGGACGCGGCGGCAAAGGCGATTGGCGGCACGAAAATCGAAGATGATCCGTTCTGGCACCAGATCAACAGTCAGAAGCATCGGTTCTTCTCGGATGGCGGGAAGATCAAGAAAGTATCCCAGAAGCCTTCCGTACCGGTTTTCGCTCCAGACAGGCCGGTGCTGGTGGACTGGGGAGGCGCGCTTCGCTGGTATCGGGAAGAGACAGGCGAAGCGGAGCTCAAAGAGACCGTGGCCGAACGGGGCGGATGGCTCGAGCTGTTCCGCAATGCAGACCGTGCGCATGAGGTGTTTGCGCTCCCGAATCCTGCAGCCATGCGAATCCAGCATCGGCTGAAAGATGTGTTCGATCCTGACAGGATCCTGAATCCCGGGCGAATGTACAGCGGGCTTTGACATGCAGACATTCCTTTCGGACGAATTCCGGAATTCCGGGACGGGCAGCGAAGCCGCCTCCATTCTGAGCAAGTGCGTGCATTGCGGGTTTTGCAACGCGACCTGTCCAACCTATCTTCTTCTCGGAGACGAGATGGATGGCCCCAGAGGCCGAATCTACCTGATGAAGCAGATGTTCGAAGGGGAAAGCCGGTCCCTGGATCAAATCCGTCTGCATCTCGACCGCTGCCTGACCTGCCGGAACTGTGAGACAACCTGCCCGTCGGGGGTCGAGTATTCGAAATTGCTGGAGCTCGGCCGGGCAACGATCGGTCGAAAGGCTCGCCGCGGGGCATTCGATGCATTGGTCCGTTCGGCACTCGCCGCAATGCTGAGAAACCCCGGGCTGTTTCGGCTGTTGGCGAGGTCGGCCGCCTGGGTCCGCCCGCTTGTTCCCCGCAAGCTGCAGAGCAAGATTCCATCTGCCCGCAGGCCGGTCCTGGCGTGGCCGGAGCAGACCCTGCAAAGAAGGATGATTGCCTTGTCCGGGTGTGTTCAGGGCACCCTGGCACCCGATACGAATCGGGCGGCCGCACGTGTCCTGTCGCGCTATGGCATTTCCTTAAGCGAGATTCCCTCCGCCGGTTGTTGCGGCGCGGTGGACCTGCACACGACCGCTGAGGAGAAGGGTCTGGCCGTGGCACGAAGCCTGATTGATACATGGGCACCTCATCTCGACGAGGTCGAGGCCTTTGTCATGACGGCGAGCGGATGCGGCGTGACCGTCCGGGACTATCCCCATCTGTTCCGTCACGATCCGAAGTACCGGGAGGCGGCGCGCAAGATCGCCGAGAAGACGTTCGACCTGTGCGAGGTGATCGAGCGCGAACTGGACGGGACGCCGGAACCGGTTCGCCGCGGAAAGCGGGTCGCCTTTCATGCGCCGTGCACCCTGCAACACGGACAGAAACTGTCGGGGCGGGTCGAGCGGATTCTGGAACAGGTCGGATACGATGTGGTATCGGTGAAGGATGGCCACCTCTGTTGCGGTTCGGCGGGCACCTATTCGCTGCTGCATCCCCGCATCTCGGACCGCCTCAGGCGCGACAAGCTCGCGGTTCTTCACGAACAGGTGCCGGATATTGTCTGCACGGCGAATATCGGATGCCAATTGCATTTGTCCGATCCCGGAAAGCCGGTTCGTCACTGGATTGAACTGTTGCTTTAGGGGATAGTGCCTGAGCACGGCTCAAGGGCCGATCCTGCGTGAATGGCAGGAAAACCCTGATCCGGATAATGATATTATAGTTTCGACCTTGCGACCGCGGAGCGTATTTCCCCTAATCGACAAATAGAAACGCTGCCGACCGATTCCGATCCGTATTTTTGTCGGATTGAGTAGCAGAAGGGGTTGGGGTTGTCGGGAAGGTCGGTTTGGAGGCGCGGTGGGTGCCCGGTTTTGCGGCTGTAATTGGCCTGTGCGGCTCTTTTCGACCTCGACCCGGATTCAGGACGAACGCCTCCCTGGCCG
>VYGS01000070.1 GCA_009841725.1 Gammaproteobacteria bacterium | reverse complement strand
GTGGTGTGGTGATACCGGATCGGGGGCCAGAGCGCGAAGCCGTTTTCCTCGATGCGCTGTTTCAGCCACGGATCCCGGTAGACGGCCTCGGTCGGAAACGGCCCGCCGAAGTTCGCTTCCTGGTAGTCGAACACGACCGGCCAGTAGGCCTGTCCGTCGTACCAGACAAAGAACGGACGGTCGTTGGCGATGAACTCGGCGAACAGGGACACCGTGAACAGCACCATGAAAATCCACAGGGACCAGACGCTGCGCCGATTGGACCTGAAAAGCTCCCACCGCCGCTCGCTGACCGGGCTCAGACTGAACGGGCCCTCCCGGGACTGCGCCGGCATGTCGGCCGATTCGGTTGCGGGTGCGCTCATTGTTCGCTGCTCTCGAAATCTATCCTCGGATCGACCCACGTGTACATGAGATCCGAGAGAATGCCGAGCAGGAGCCCGAGCAGGGTGAAGAACCACAGCGTTCCGAACATGATCGGATAATCGCGGTCCAGGGCCGCTTCGAACCCGAGCAGGCCCAGACCGTCGAGAGAGAAGATGATCTCGATCAGCATCGCGCCGGTAAACAGGATGCCGACCACGGCGGCCGGAAACCCGGCGATCACGATCAGCATGGCGTTGCGGAACACGTGCCCGTACATCACCCGCCGCTCACTCAGGCCCTTGGCCCGCGCGGTCAGCACGTACTGCTGGCTGATCTGGTCGAGAAACGAGTTCTTGGTGAGCATCGCCAGCGAGGCGAAGCCGCTGATCGTCAGGGCGGCCAGCGGTAACGTCAGGTGCCAGAAGTAATCCGCGATCCGCTTCGGCCAGCTGAGTGATTCCCAGTTCTCGGACACCAGGCCGCCCAGCGGAAACCAGTCCAGGTACTCGCCGCCTGCGAAAATCACCAGCAGCAGGACGGCGAAGAGGAATCCGGGAATGGCGACGCCGATGGTGAGCAGCACGCTGGTCACCAGGTCGAAGCGGCTGCCGTCATTCACGGCCTTGCGGATGCCGAGCGGGACGCTGATCAGATAGACCAGTAGCGTCGACCACAGCCCGAGCGAAATCGATACCGGCATCTTGTCCAGCACCAGGTCGATGACCGGGGTATCGCGGAAAAAACTGTCCCCGAAATCGAACCGGAGGTAGTTGCCGATCATGATCCAGAAACGCTCGTGCATCGGCTTGTCGAAACCGAACCGTTTCTCCAGACTCGCGATGAATTCCGGATCGAGGCCCTGGGAGCCGCGATACCGGCCGCCGGTCGCCGAGGTCTGCTCCGCCAGCACGTTTTCCGAGGCGTCACGCGTCACGCGCTCGATGGACGACTCGCCGGTGCCGGTCAGGTTGGCGATCGCCTGCTCAACCGGCCCGCCCGGCGCGAACTGGATGAACACGAAATTGAGCAGCATGATCAGAAACAGCGTGGGCACGACCAGCAGCAGGCGCCGAACCAGATAGGCCCCCATGTCAGCCTCCCGCGCCCGCGCGACGCTTCAACGATTTGCGTATGGCCATGATTCCAACCGCCATCACCCCGATCAGCAATACAAGACGCCAGCCCGTCGGACGGTCCCCGGGAGAGGAGCCGTTGCCGTTTCGGATGATCAGCCCTTCTTCCCGGGCCGACTCCAGGGCGTCCGCCGCCGCCTGATCGTACCACCATCTGTTCACGTTCACGCCATGGCGCAGGGGAACATCGGGACGAGCGAATTTCTTCCACCAGAGAATCCGGTCGACCGTGTTGTGCCAGTTGGGGACGACGAAATGATGCCACAGCAGGATTCGGTCCAGGGCTCTGGTGATGGCCACCAGTTCGTCCCGGTCGGCCGCAACCACCAGCCTCTCGATCAGCTCGTCGACGACCGGATCGCAGAATCCAGCCTGGTTCCGGCTGCTCGGCTGCTCGGCCGCCGCACAGCTCCAGTAGCTTCGCTGCTCGTTCCCGGGTGACTCGCTCTGGCCCCAGCCCGACACGATCATGTCGTAGTCGAAAGCCCTCAGCCGGTTGATGTACTGGCTGCGGTCGACCAGGCGGACGCTCATGCCGATCCCGAGCCGGCGAAGGTTGGCGATATACGGCAACACGATCCGCTCAAAGGATGCGCTGGTCAGGAGAAACTCGATCCTCACAGGCCGGCCAAGAGGGTCGACCAGCTTGCCGTCGACAATCCGGTAGTCGGTCCTGCCGATCAAGTCCAGCGCCCGAAGCAGGTTCCCGCGCGGCCAGCCGTTGCCGTCCGTGTCCGGCAGCTCGAAAGGCCGCTCGAAGATCTCCCCCGACAATCGGTCCCGGTAAGGCTCCAGAACCCGAAGCTCCTCGCCTTCGGGAAGGCCGGAAGACGCCAGTTCGGAGTTGCTGAAGAAACTTCTCGAGCGCGTGTACTGGCTGTAGAAGATCTTCTGGTTGGTCCAGCCGAAGTCGAACGCCAGCATGATGGCCTGCCGGACGTTGCGGTCCTTGAACTGCGGTCTTCGCAGATTCATCACGAAGGCCTGCATGCCCTGCGGGGCGAAATGATGGACGGTTTCGCGCACCAGCCATCCGGAGCGGACGGACGGCACATCGAATTCGGTGGCCCAGCTCTTGGCGGTGTTCTCGTAGTAGTAGTCGATGTCCCCCGACTTGAGCGCCAAGCGGAGGGGAATGCGATCCCTGAAATACTGGGTGCGCAGGGTGTCGAAGTTGTTCAGCCCCCGGTTCACGGCCAGATCGTTCCCCCAGTAGTCCTCGACCCGCTCCTGGACGATGTGGCGCCCTTCCTCGAAATCCACGATCCGGTAGGGCCCGCTTCCGAGCGGCGGCTCCAGGGTCGTTCTCGAGAAGTCCCGCCCTTCCGCCTCCCAATAGTGCTTCGGCAGGATGGGAAATTCCGAGATGATCAACGGAAGCTCCCGGTTGCCGGCGATTCGAAACCGGAACCGGACCGAGCGCTTCCCGATCTTGGCGACTTCGCTCACGTCCCCGAAATAGACCCTCCAGAACGGATCGCCCTGATCGACCAGCGCGTTGAAGGACCAGACGACGTCTTCCGGGGTGATCGGCCGGCCATCGTGCCAGCGCGCTTCCGGCCTGAGAAAGAAGGTGATCCAGGAGCGGTCCTCCGGGTACTCGATTTCCTCGCAGATCAGGCAGTAGCGGGTGAACGCCTCGTCCTCGGACGAGACCATGAGCGACTCGTAGGCCCTGGAACCGGCTGCGGTGCCCTTGTCGATCCACGGATTGAAGCTGTTGAAGGTGCCGGTCGCGCCGGTGCGCAGGGTGCCGCCCCGGGGCGCATCCGGTCGAACGTAGTCGAAATGGGCGAACGTGGCGGGATATCTGGGTTCGCCGTACATGGCGATGGCGTGAGACCGTATAATCCCGGAAGCGGTCTCGGCATGCGACAGCGCGGCGAGCGTGCACAGCCAGAACAGCGCCGCCAGCCGAATCCCGGACAACCGCCCGGCATCGCCGGTCAAGTCCGGACGAACTGGGTCTGAACAAGACAATCCCGAAGAGTATCGCAACAATGCCGCCCGCGATAGCCAGATATGAATCCCGGATTCCCGATTATTCCTAAAATGCCAATATCGATCCCTGGAGAGGAGGAAGGCGCGATGACCGATCAAGATGCCAAGGCCTCCTCCCTTCATTTTACCACTTCGGTTCTGGATTGGTACGACCGATTCGGCCGCAGGAACCTGCCGTGGCACGGGCAGCGTGATCCGTACCGCATCTGGGTCTCCGAAATCATGCTCCAGCAGACGCAGGTCGAGACCGTGATCCCCTACTACCGGAAATTCATCCGCAGGTTTCCCGACATCGCCGCGCTGGCCGGAGCCGATGCCGACGAGGTCATGGTCAACTGGTCCGGGCTCGGCTATTATGCCCGTGCCCGGAACCTGCACCGGGCGGCGCGCAGGGTGTGCGAACGCCACGACGGCCGTTTTCCGCAAACCCTGGAGGAGGTCCTCGACCTGCCCGGCATCGGCCGCTCGACGGCGGGCGCCATTCTGGCATTTTCCCGCGATGCCCGCCATCCCATTCTGGACGGCAACGTCAAGCGGATACTGTGCCGCTACCACGCCGTGGAAGGCCCTCCCGGCAACCGGGCGACGGAAAAGCGGCTGTGGGCGCTCGCCGACGGGCACACGCCGTCGGACCGGGTTGCCGAATACACCCAGGCCATCATGGATCTGGGATCGAAGATCTGCCGGCCCCGCAATCCGCTGTGCCGGGACTGTCCGGTCCGGGCCGGCTGCCGGGCCCACGCCCGGGACGAGGTCGGAAACTACCCGGCCCGCAAGCCCCCGAAAGCCCGGCCGGTCAAGTCCTGCCGCATGCTGCTCCTGCGCCGGACGGACGGATGCTTCCTGCTGTGCAAGCGGCCGCCGAAGGGAATCTGGGGAGGGCTCTGGAGCCTGCCGCAGCTGGACGACCCGCACATCGACGCGACCCGATACTGTCTCGAGGCGCTTGGAATCGACATCGGATCCGGGCGGGAGCTGGAGCAAGTCCGGCATGGCTTCTCGCATTACGACCTGGTGATCACCCCGGTGCTCTGCCGCATCGTCACGCCGCAATGTCCCCCGTCCGATCGGCGCGAGCGTCTCTGGTACGACCCCCAAGGCGGCCAGGAAGCGGGGCTGCCGGCCGCCGTGGAGCGGATTTTCAGCCTTCTGGACAGCCAATCCTGAACCGTGCCGGCTTCCGCCGGAGGCGGTCGGCAAGCTCATCCGACCGGTGAGCACTGATCTCCGTCAGGAAAGCGTCTTTTGGCCAGGCAGCAGAGAATGCCGTGATAAACTGGCGACTCAAGGTGGACACGGGACAAAGAAATGGCTCGAATGGTACAGTGCAGAAAGCTCGGCAAGCTGGCCGAGGGTCTGGAGCGCCCCACATGGCCCGGAGAGCTGGGACAACGCATCTATGAGGAGATCTCCGCCGAGGCCTGGAAAGACTGGCTCGGTCAACAGACCATCCTGATCAACGAATACAAGCTGAACCCGCTGGACCGGGAGCACAAGAAATACCTGATTGGCCAGATGGAGGCCTACCTGTTCGGCGACGGGATCGAATTGCCTTCGGCCTGGAGGGCCCGGACGGAAACCGATCAATTGTAAATCACGGGCTGGAGATTCGGTCCCGCCTGTCCGGTCTGCCGACCGCCTCCGACCGGGAGCCCGGCTTGCAGCAGGAGATATCAGGCCGACGGCGCCGCCTGATGCCGATGCCCTCTATCCGGCCAACCTTGCGCACACCGTAACTGTCGGGACAACCGTCCCTTCACGCTTTTCTGAAACGCCATCCGTACATCAGGCGTCCGTAGAAGTTGAACCACTTCCTCGCCTCGACATCCTCGAACGGATAGTCCGCCCCCATCTGCCTCGCCGTGACCAGGCCGGTCACGAAACAGGTCTCCTGGCTGTTGATCAGGGTGTGGGCGCCACAGTGCCATGTCCGCCTCCGGCCCTGTATGAAGCGAAACAGATGAACCAGGATGGCGACGTGCGACACGTCGTGCACGATGTGCTGGAACCACCATTTCCGGATGATCTTTTGCTCGTCGATCCGGCTGACCGGATTGTAGGTCACGAGACAGGGCCTGTCGGACCGGCCGGCCCAGGGCTGCTGGTTGTGCATGATATAGGTGATTTCGTAGTTGTCTGGCCTTGCCCCGTACTGCTCGATATGGTTGCTCCGGGTGGCCAGCGCCTTGACCTCGTTGTCCGGAAGCAGGGAGGCATCCGAATGGACGACCGTATGATTGTGCAATTCGCTCTCATAGCGGATTGAAGAGAGAATATAGCTCTCCATGGTGGTCGTTTTATCCAGCATCATGAAAGTTTGATTCGCATTGCACGCAAAAATCACCTCATCAAAGATTTCCGTGTTTCCGGCCTCATCCTCCACGAGGACATCGGACGGGCGCCGGTACACTTTCCGAACAGGTCGGTCGAGATAGATTCTGTCACGAAAACCGCTCGACAGTTTCTCGTAAATCCGACGGGCGCCGCCATCCCAGGTCTGCATCGGGGTTGCTGTTTCGATGTCGAAGAACTCCAGGTA
>VYGS01000154.1 GCA_009841725.1 Gammaproteobacteria bacterium | reverse complement strand
CCAGTATTCGATCTGTTTCGGGATCGAACGGCGGTAGACGCCGCCATATTGGCGCGCTTGATTGATTAATTCGTCAGAAAGCTTCACAGACATTGGCATTTCTCATTCTCCTGCAAAAATCCACATCTTAATTATACGCCAAAAAGAGGCAAAATGCAACCTAATGTAGAGATTTATTTTGTTATCCTGTCATACATACACGCCTGACACATTACTGTTGACTGGATGAGTATATGAAACAACCGTTTGGCCATTGAATTGCCGACATCGGCAAATAGCCTGTTGAACACCGCACATTTTGCGGCGATTTATTTTGACTTGCGGTGAATCGGCTCTATAATCACCTTAAATTATGCGGTGATTGATATGTGGATTCATGAGCATCGGAACTGGCCAGGCTTTACTTGGAATGCCGAAGCCCTTGCATCCAGACTGGCTGATATACGGCATCGTCAGGGACGCTTGCTGGGTCGGATGGAGGGGCTTGGCTTTGAACTCAAGCGAGAAGCAAGCCTGGGCATCCTGACCCGCGATGTGGTGAAGTCGTCTGCCATTGAAGGTGAGAGCCTTGATCCGGAGGAAGTCCGTTCATCCATTGCCCGCAGATTGGGACTCGATATCGCCGGACTTGTTCCTGCAAGTCGCGATGTAGAAGGTATCGTTGAAATGATGCTGGATGCTACGTAGCAATTCTCAAAGCCCTTGACCAGGGAGCGTCTGTTCGACTGGAATGTTGCGCTTTTTCCGACAGGGCGCAGTGGTATGCGTCGGATCACCGTTGGTGGCTGGCGTACACTGGAAGCGGGCTCAATGCAGGTCGTGTCAGGCCCCATGGGAAAGGAAACGGTTCACTTTGAAGCGCCGGGCGCAGACCGCCTGGAGAAGGAAATGCAAACGTTCCTTGCGTGGTTTGGAAGCGGCGACGACATTGATCCTGTAATCAAGGCGGGCATCGCTCACTTGTGGTTTGTGACCATTCACCCTTTTGAAGACGGCAATGGGCGAATTGCCAGAGCGATTGGTGACATGGCGCTGGCTCGCGCTGATGGCACGCAAGACCGTTTCTACAGCTTGTCATCGCAGATCGAGGCGGAACGCAAGCACTATTACTTTCAACTTGAAAGGCAGCAACGTGCGACGCCTGATGTCACAGGCTGGCTTTCATGGTTTCTGGGTTGCCTTGGCCGGGCTATTGCCAATGCCGAAACGGTCCTTGGCAATGTTCTGTTCAAGGCGAAGCTCTGGGACACCATCAATCGGAAACCTGTGAATGACCGCCAGCGCCTGATCATCAATCGCATGCTTGAAGATGATTTCAAAGGGTTCATGCACACCTCCAGATACGCCAAGCTGGCCAAGTGCTCTACTGACACCGCGCTACGGGACATTCAGGAGATGAAAAGAAGGGGCATATTCATTCAGAATCCCGGCGGCGGGCGCAGTACCAGCTACAGATTGCCTGACAAGGGTGAGTGAGCTCGTTTTCTTACTGCTTCAATGAAATTCGACAGTGACAGAACAGTTGTATCATTGCCGATGGGAAATGTGTCTTCACCGGTGTACACGACAAATTTCCCCATGACCCTCAAGTCCTCGCACGCCATGTGAAATCCTCTCTTGAGGCTCGGTGTGTGGCTGGCCTTGATTTCAACGGCCCAGCAATCATTCAGCCCGAATTCAATCACCAAATCGATATCGGCCCCTGCGGAAGTGCGATAGAAAAAGGGATGAACACCCGAGGGCAGGGCGCTGATGATCGTTTCGGTCACGAATCCTTCCCAGCTCTTACCCAAGACCGGATGCCCCAGCAGTGCTTCGTAATCGGGTATTTGCAGCAGCGCATGCACGATGCCGCTGTCCCTGACATAGGTGCGCGGTGATTTGACAAGCCGTTTTTTGACATTCCCGTGCCAGGGCTCCAGTCTGCGGACCAACAGCAAATCAACCATGAGATCCAGATATCGGCTGACCGTCACACTTTCGACACCCAGTGAACCTGCCAGCTTCGAGGCATTCAGCAACTCGCCTTGTGTGTGGGCCAGCATGGTCCAAAAACGCATGAGTGTGGATGCCGGAATGCGCGGTCCTAGCTGAGGAACATTACGCTCCAGATATGTACGGATAAAGTCTTGTCGCCAGGCATGACTGGCTTGATCGCTTGAGGCGGCATAGCTGCTTGGGAATCCACCACGCATCCACAATTTTTTCAGTGGCCCTCCATCGGGGCTTTCAATTTCGAAGGGATTAAGACCTGTCAATTCGGAATAGTGAATGCGGCCCGCAAGGCTCTCGGAACTCTGCTTGAGCAATTGATTGGAGGCGGAGCCGAGCACCAGAAAACAGCCATTGCCTCGCCCCTCATGCCGTCTGGTGTCGATGATGCCGCGCAGTGACATGAACAGGTCAGGATAGCGCTGTACTTCATCAAGTATCACCAGTTTATCGGCATGAAGCCCCAAATAGTGCACGGGGTCTTTCAGCTTTTGAAAATCTCCTGGATTTTCAAGGTCCAGATAAATTGACGGCTGACTTTTGGCAATCTCGTGGGCAAGGGTTGTCTTGCCAATCTGGCGCGGCCCAAGAATAGCGACTGCCGGATTGTGGCTGAGACTGCGGATAATTTTTTGTGTCAGTTCTCTTTTGTACATCCTTGTAATATTAATATCAAATATTAAAATTGCAAGGTAAAATCCGGTATGTTGTC
Organism: Gammaproteobacteria bacterium; assembly: GCA_009841725.1. GTDB lineage: Bacteria > Pseudomonadota > Gammaproteobacteria > Arenicellales > Poriferihabitantaceae > Poriferihabitans. The sequence continues at coordinate 3,364 of VYGS01000154.1, read as the reverse complement.
ATTTCCAATGAGAGCAAAAGAGGGTCCGAACTCGCAGCATGCACCGTATCAATCCCTTGGTATTGATTGACGAAACCCGGTGCAGGGGTCCAGAATTGACACCGTTGCAACAACTTAAATCTTGCGTTTGCAGTGTTCAGGGTGACTGTTTATGACAATCGAACGGCAGGTGTAGAGAAATCGAACTGCGAGGGGGTCGGTACGCCGCCATGAACTGGGATTTGATGATTGATCTGCACAAGCGCAATCCGAGACAAGGGCCGGGCAGTGCCGCGCAGACCCGGCTGGCGATCGATTTCTCGGGCCTGTCCAGTCATGTCGGTACCCTGAAGATTGCGGATATCGGATGCGGAACCGGGGCCTCGACACTGGTTCTGGCTGAAAGCCTAAACGCAGAGATTACGGCTGTTGACCTGTTTTCCGAATTCCTCGATATCCTGGTCGCCCAAGCCGGAAAGAGAGGGCTGGGTGACAGGATCGGGACATTGCCCTGTTCCATGGACGACCTGCCGTTCGAGGAAGCCAGTCTTGATGCCATGTGGGCCGAGGGCTCGATCTACAACATGGGGTTTCAAAGAGGCATCGCTTATTTCAGGCGTTTCCTGAAGCCCGGTGGCGTGCTGGCCGTCTCGGAAATGACATGGTTCACGCGGGAGCGACCGGATGAGATCGATGCCTATTGGACGAACGAGTATCCGGAAATCGCGACTGCCAGTGAAAAAATCGGGATCCTTGAAGAGCAGGGATTCGCTCCCGTCGGCTATTTCCCTCTGCCTGAAAACTGCTGGACCGACCATTACTACGCCCCATTGCAAAGCGGCTTCGATGCATTTCTGGCCAGACACGGTACCGCAGAGGCAAGCTCCATCATCGATTCCGAAAGGATCGAGATCGCGCTTTATGAAAGATATCGCGACTATTACGGGTATGGTTTCTACATTGCCAGAAGGATGGAGGGACGGGAGCCGGCCCGTGGACGATGATCGATTTGGCCGTCGCGCGGGGCTGCCGATATCCCGGTAGCCCTTGACAGTTGCGCTCAAACTTGGAAAATCGCCGTATCCTTGCCGGCTGGCGGTCAGCGCCGTCCTTCGGCGGTACAATTGATACTGGACAGAGCCACCCACCATGCCCGAAATTCACTTCATGCTACCGAACGGAACCGTCAAGTCGGTTCAAGGCACGTCAGGAACGCCACTCATGTTTCTGGCAAAGGAAAACGGAATTGAGCAGATCCTCGCCGAGTGCGGCGGCTGCTGCAGTTGCGCTACCTGTCATGTGCATGTCGATCCCGAATGGATTTCCAGGCTGCCGTCGATGAGCGATGACGAGATGGACATGCTGGAATTTGCCGAAGACGTCGATGAGTCCAGCAGGCTGAGCTGCCAGGTCATCATCACCGATGAACTTGACGGGTTGGTGGTTCGGGTTCCCGAGTCCCAGTACTAGACCGGCGCACTCGCTTCCAAGAAGATGATCGGTCGGCAGATTCAGAATCCGCCGTTGCGTATAATCGGAAAACAGCCCCGATTGGCCTGATGACAGTTATGGGAGAGCACGAACCGATCTGGAGACCCGGCGACCGGGTGAGGGAAGAAGCCAACATGGGCGTCTTCATCGACTGGGTCGGTCGAAAGGGTGCACTGGTCACCGACTACTCATCGCTCTACAGATGGAGCATCGACCGCCCGGATCTCTTCTGGAGCTTTTTTTGGGAGTACAGCGGCATCGTCAGCAGTCGCCGCTGGGATCGTGTGGTGGCAAACGCAGACGCCATGCCGGGGGCGTCGTGGTTTGAAGGCGCACGACTCAATTTCGCGGAAAACCTGCTGCGCTTCGACGATGATCGCCTGGCGATCATCGCCTGTGCGGAAGACCGTCCCGAGCGAAGACTGACCTATGCCGATCTGCATGCCGAGGTTGCCCGATGCGCCGCGTTTCTCAGGCGTTCGGGCATCGGAAAGGGCGATCGCGTGGCTGGCTATGTGGCGAACGGAGCAGAGGCCGTGATCGCCATGCTGGCCGTGAGCAGCATCGGGGCCATCTGGTCGTCCTGTTCGCCGGAATTCGGGGTCAAGGGTGTCATGGAACGGTTCGCGCAGATCGAGCCTGTTGTCCTGTTTGCCGTGGACGGATACCGCTACAACGGCAAGCGACACGGGATCATGGACCGGGTCAAGGCGGTCGCCAAAGGCATCCCGTCCATCAGGAAAACCGTCATCATTCCGTTTCTTGACGAGTCTCCCCGGATTTCGAAGGTGCGCGAAAGCCTTCTGTGGGAGGATGCGATGGCGGAGACGGCCGAACTGCAGTTCGAACAGCTTCCCTTTGACCACCCCCTTTTCATCCTCTACTCATCCGGCACCACCGGGAAGCCGAAGTGCATTGTTCACGGCGCCGGAGGAACCCTGATCCAGCATCTCAAGGAGCACCGCCTGCACACGGATGTCGTGCGCGACGACACCCTGTTTTTCTTTACCACTTGTGGCTGGATGATGTGGAACTGGCTGGTCAGCGCCTTGGCAAGCGGCTGCACGATCGTCCTGTACGACGGCTCTCCGTTTTATCCTTCAGCGCATGCTATGTGGAACATGTCCGATAGACTGGGAATCACGATTTTCGGCACCAGCGCGCGTTTCATCGCGGCGTGTGCGAAGGAGGGACTGAGCCCGGGAGCGGATCAGGATCTCTCGGCGTTGCGTATCCTGCTTTCCACGGGTTCGCCGCTGGCGCCGGAAGGATTCGACTACGTGTATCGGAGCATCAAGGAGGATGTGCAGCTCTCGTCCATGTCGGGCGGGACGGATATCATTTCCTGCTTCGTGCTCGGCAATCCGCTGTGGCCGGTCTATCGTGGCGAAATCCAGTGCCGGGGCTTGGGCATGGCCGTCGACGTTTATGACGAGGGCAAGCCGGTCCGGGGCCGCCAGGGCGAACTGGTGTGTACTCGGCCGTTTCCAAGCATGCCGCTCGGATTCTGGAATGAACCGGACGATTCCCGGTATCGCTCGGCCTACTTCGAGCGGTTCGAGGGCGTGTGGGCGCATGGGGACCACGCCGAGATCACCGACAACGACGGGATCATCATTTTCGGAAGGTCGGATGCGGTGCTCAACCCCGGGGGCGTCCGGATCGGCACTTCGGAGATTTACGGCCAGGTCGAGAAGATCGACGAAATCCTGGAGAGTCTTTGTATCGGACAACGCTGGGAGGGAGATGTCAGGATCGTGCTGTTTGTCATGCTGCGCGACGGTGTCGGGTTGAGCCGTGAGCTTGAATCCCGAATTCGCGACACGATCCGCAAGAATGCATCGCCCAGGCATGTTCCCGTAAGGATCGTTGCCGTTCCCGATATTCCAAGGAC
>VYGS01000044.1 GCA_009841725.1 Gammaproteobacteria bacterium | reverse complement strand
ATAGCGGACAATTCATGTGCTATTAAACCGGACAGTTCTATTTGCTCTTAACATTGACGAAATTCCGGCGCTTTCAAGACCCCTGCCGGGGCGGGCTACCCGGGCCGTTGTGTCTTCGTTCGAAGCCCCAGTTCCCGGAGCTGGACCGGATCCACCGAACCGGGCGCCTCCGTCAACAGGCAGGACGCTTTCTGGGTTTTCGGAAAGGCGATCACGTCCCGGATCGATTCCATTTCGCACATCATGGCGACGAGCCGGTCAAGACCGAAGGCGATGCCGCCGTGCGGAGGCGCCCCGAACCGGAAGCTCTCGAGCAGAAACCCGAACTTCTCCGCCGCGGATTCTGCATCGATCCCGAGCAGGTCAAATATCCGCTGCTGCAGCTCCGGGCGGTGTATGCGGACCGAACCGCCGCCGATCTCGGTACCGTTCAACACCATGTCATAGGCCCGCGACAGGACTTCCCCGGGGCGGTGTTCGAGCGAATCGACATGCTCCGGCCTGGGGGCGGTAAAGGGGTGGTGCAGCGCCTGCCAGCGCTTTTCGTCCCGATCCCATTCAACCAGGGGAAAATCGGTCACCCACAGCGGCCGCCACGGGCATTGCGTGTCCACCCTGCCAAGATCCGCGCCGAGCTTCTCCCGCAACGCGCCGAGCGAGTCGTTCACCACCTCCCGGCGGCCCGACCCGAAAAAAATCATGCTGCCGTCCTGCGCTCCGGTCCGGTGCAGTATCTGCTCCAGCACATCGTCCGGCAGGAACTTCAGGATCGGCGACTGCAGGCCCTCGCGGCCCTTCGGGACATCGTTCACCTTGATATAGGCCAGTCCCCGCGCACCGTACTGCGCAACGAAGGCGGTATAGGCATCGATCTGGGAGCGGGTGAGAGTGCCGCCTCCGGGGACATGCAGTGCCGCGACGCGCCCTTCCGGATCGTTGGCGGGCCCGGAAAACACCTTGAACTCGACCGGCTTCATCGCGTCCGTCAGCTCGGTCAGCTCGAGGTCGATCCGAAGATCCGGCCGGTCGCTTCCGAACCGGGCCATGGCCTCCCGGTAGCTCAGTCTCGGGAACGGATCGGGCAGGTCGGCATCCAGCACGGATTTGAACACGGACCGGATCATCGATTCGCAGAGCGCCATGATCTCCTTCTCGTCCATGAAGGACATCTCCATGTCCAGCTGGGTGAATTCCGGCTGCCGGTCGGCCCGCAGGTCCTCGTCCCGGAAACAGCGGGCAATCTGGTAGTAGCGCTCAAACCCGGAAACCATCAACAGCTGCTTGAACAGCTGGGGCGACTGGGGCAATGCAAAGAAGTTGCCGGGACTGGTCCGGCTCGGCACGAGGTAATCCCTCGCCCCTTCCGGAGTGGAACGGGTCAGTATCGGCGTCTCGATCTCGGTGAACTCGCGCTCGTCGAGATAGCGGCGCAGCGTGGAGACGATTCGATGGCGAATCCGGATCGCGTGCTGCATGGAGGGCCTTCTCAGGTCCAGATAGCGGTACCTGAGCCGAGTCGCCTCGCCGATTTCCGTTGCGTCCATCTGGAACGGCAGCGGCTCCGCCCTGTTCAGGATCCGGATTTCGTCGGCCAGCACCTCGATCTGCCCGGTCTCGAGCTCCGGGTTGGCCGTGCCTTCGGGCCGGACCCTCACCCTGCCTAGGACCTCGAGCACGAATTCGCTGCGGCACATGTCGGCCGCCTCGAACGGCCCGGGGGCGTCCGGGTCGGCCACGATCTGGACCTGGCCGGAACGGTCGCGAAGATCGATGAACACCACTCCGCCGTGATCGCGGCGGTTCAGCACCCAGCCCTTCACGGTGACAGGCTGGCCGATATGGTCCTCGCGAAGCCGGCCGCACAACTGTCGCATGACCCGAACGCTCGCTGCCGGAATCGGTATGGGGCGGCCTAGGCCGCCGGCGACGTGCTTTCTGCCGACTTGCCGGGCGTGTCGGCGGCGCCCTTGCCGGAGTCGGTCTTGGCCGTCCCCGTTGCGGCTTCGGACGATGCCGCCTTTTTCTCCTTGCCGCTGTTCTTGAAGTCGGTTTCGTACCAGCCGGTCCCCTTCAGCCGAAAGGCGGCCGCCGTGACGAGTTTTCTCAAGGAGCCCCTGTCGCAGGCCGGGCATTCGACCAGCGGCGCATCCGAAATCTTCTGCAGGACCTCCAGCTTGTGGTCGCAGCGGGTACACTGGTATTCGTAAAATGGCATGGGAGCGGTGACGAAGGGATCAAGGCGGTTGATTATAGCCCAATGCGCGACTATCGAGAATCTCTCATGTCGCCGATTCCGCCGGCCAGCAAGGCCCGGTCCCGGGCATCGGCGACCCATTCGTGGCCGGATTCGCTGTCGAAGGGGTCCCCGTTCTTGTCGACACAGCGCTCGCCGAACACCACCGCATCGCTGACGACGGCGTGGCTCCTCATCAGCGTGTGCTTGAACAGCACGCTTCGGCTGATCTTGGCGCCGCCTTGCAGGTAGCACCCGTGAGAGATCCAGGTCGGCCCCTGGATGACGCAACCCGCCTCGACCCTGGAGTTGGAACCGATGTAGACCGGTCCCTCGATCAGGACCCGGTCCCAGTCGATGTCGACATTCAGCCCGACCCAGACCTGGGGCAGCACCTCCGTCCCGGGCATGTGCACGCCCCGTATCGACCCCCGCATCAGCTGCTGGTTGATCATCCAGTAGTCGCTCAGCCGGCCGATGTCCAGCCATCGAAACGGCAGTTGCACGGCGCCGAACGGGATTTTCCGCCCCAGCAGGTCCGGAAGCAGCTGGGCTCCGATGTCGTAGACCGTGCCGGAGGGAATGCAGTCGATGATCTCGGGCTCGAAGATGTAGATGCCGGTATTCGCCAGATCGGATTGCGCCTCCTCGATGGAAGGCTTTTCCTGGAACGAGACGACCCGGTCGGAATCGTCCACGCCGACAACGCCGTAGTTGGGCAGCCTTTCCTCCTCGACCTGCTTCACCACGATGCTGGCCTTGTTGCCCGATTGCCAGTGCCTTCGGAGCATCTCGGTGAGATCGAGATCGATGATCGCATCACCGCAGACCACGATGAAGGTGTCGTCGAACACGCCTCCGAATTCCTGGATCCGCTTGATTCCGCCGGCGGAACCCAGCGGTTCGGCATGAAGCTCCCCGTCTTCGATATGCCCCTCGAAGGAGTAGCCGATGTTCACGCCCCAGCGGCGGCCATCGGAAAAATAGGATTCGATCGCTTCGGGAAGATGGCTCACGTTGATCATGATGTCCCGGATCCGATGGCTGGCGAGCAACTCGACCAGATACTCCATGACCGGCTTGCCGACCACCGGGATCATGGGTTTTGGAAGATCGTAGGTGAGTGGCCGGACCCGGGTTCCCTTGCCGGCCGCAAGGATCATGGCTTTCATGCTGGTGTTGTCGGCAAACAGGTGTCTTTATCTGGAGTGCATCGTTTCCGCATCGGCTCTACAGCATGCCGAGAGAGGCCATCGTCGCAAAGAAAAAACCCCGGCGAGCGATCGGTCCGCCAGGGTTTGGGCATCCTCCCCGGCCCGAAGACCGCGGATTCGGGGGCTAGTCGTCGCCCCCGAAGATTCCGAAAATGTGCAACAGGCTGAGAAACAGGTTGTAGATCGCGACATAGAGCGTCACGGTGGCTGAAATATAGTTGGTTTCACCGCCGTGGACGATCTGGCTGGTCTGGAACAGGATCAGTCCGGACATCAGTAGGATGAACATCGCGGAAATCGCCAGGCTGAGGGCCGGCATGGGCCAGATCAGCGTAACGAGGGCCGCGAGGAAGGCCACGAGAATCCCGGCCATCAGCATGCCGCCGATGAAGCTGAAGTCCTTGCGCGTGATCAGCACGTATCCGGACAGTCCGGCGAAGATCACCCCGGTGCCGCCCAGCGCGGTGGCGACCAACTGGCCGCCGTTCGGGATCTGGGTCACGTAATAGCCGAGAATCGGCCCCAGGGTGAGCCCCATGAAACCGGTCAGGGCGAACACGAACACAAGCCCGAGCGCCGAATTCTGGAACCGGCTGGTCAGGAAAAGCAGCAGGAAATATCCGCCGATCGTGATCAGCGCCCCCATCGGGGGGAAGTTCAATGCCATGGATATGCCGGCAGTCACCGCGCTGAACAGCAGGGTCGCGGAAAGCAGCATGTACGTGTTTCTCAGTACATTGTTGATTTCGATACCGCGGCCAACCGAACGGCCGATGGCGGTTTCATATCTGTTCATCTCTACCTCGTCAAAGTGTTGAGAATATTTTCGGGAATAGCAAACCGAACCCGGTCAGATTCCCTACTCTTTGTGGTTCGTAGTTTAGCAGATGGTATCCGCCCGGTAAAATTTCAAGTGGGGTTCCCGGACACCCGACTTTCCGGTCGGAATCCGGCAAATCAATCAATTACCGGAAAAATCTGCGAAAAAATCCTTGAAATTGCCCTGTGCGGGTTTTAAGATCATTGCAAAGGGGACACAGCACCTCACGCTGTACGCACACGATAACAGGCGCCCTCGCGTGTGCGGGCCCTCGGGCCGGCGTCATATCTCAATTCACGTCGTCTTGCCAGGAGAACGTCTGTCTTTCCTGGGAGCGATGTACCGGCAAATCCCGATGTTTCGGGATCTGGCCCCGCTCGTCCTGGAATTGAACCTCCCAATCAACGGGCCGGGTACGCCGTAAATTCATCATTGTTGTGAGCGTTTGACCGCAATGTGATTGTGGCGGCAAGTCATGCCGCCGAGGTTCGGGCCGTCGTTTGGCGGCTGCTATGGCCAGCTATAGGAACTGTGAAGATCGAGAGAGCCCGCTTTGTCGATGGGAGTTCAAAAGCTGGAGCACTTAACCGGCCAAAATGGCCTTTACGCTTTTCTTGCACATTTTCAACCTAATGGAGAACAAACCATGAGTGGATACAAGGCACAACGCAAAACCACGCGGAACCAGGTTCTCGCGATTCTCACAAGAGAAAACACGGAAGGGTCGATCGGCACCCGCAGAAATCGCCGGTCCACCCTCCTCGCCTGCTGCGATATTCTGCGCACTTACGGATACGGGAAACAATGGAATATCCGCCAATTCGGAATCAGGGAGATGAACCGGATCCTGGATTCCCTGAGACGGAAAAAGCTGGCGCCGGGAACCGTCGAAAACTACATGACCCATATCCGGTGGCTGACCCGGAAGATCGGCGCGGTCGGGCAGATTCCCGCCCGGAACAAGGACGTCAGCATCGCGCGAGAGAAAAACTGGCCGAGCAAACGGAAAAACAAGGCGAAAGCACTGGATCCGAAGTGCCTGGAAGGGGTGGTGGAGTGGGCCGTGCTGGTCACCGAACTCCGGGAAGCCTTCGGCCTTCGCCTGGCAGAGGCCTGCCGGTTCGACCACGCCTATGCCACCGCCTTTCTCAAGGCCGATGCGGGCCCGATACGGCTGCACGGAAGCTGGTGCAAGAACGGCCGGCCGCGCGAGATTCCGGTCACGAACGATATCCAGCGCCGGCTTCTGGCCAAGGTGAAAGCCTTTCAGGATCGTGAACGCCGTGTCCAGGCCAACGGCCAGAAGTCCATGATTCCCGACGACAAGTGTCTGGACGCCGGCCTGAGCGCCTACAGCGGCATACAGAGACGGTACGGCATTCCGGGCCACGGCCTGCGGCACCATTGGGCCCAGGAGCGGTTCAGGACGGTCGCCGGATTTCCGTGTCCGTTCGCGGGCGGTCCGAAGTACAGCGAGCTGTCCCCGAAAGACCAGGAGAAGTGGGACAAGGCGGCAGGCCTCGTCAACCGCGAACTCGGCCACGGTGCCAAGCGGGACGACATCACCGCCATCTATATCGGCGAGCGGCAGTAGCCGGATTGTCTTGAGGACTGTTGCCGGAGCCGGCTACGGCCGGCTCCGCATTCCTGTTGCTCGGCAGCCGGCTTTCTCCGGGGCCACCATAATGTTCTGGATTTGCGGGATATTCGGATTGAACATGCAGACCCTCCGGCTGCCCGGGTCGGTCCCGATGCTACCCCAGACATGACCACCTCGCTTCGGTCAGCACCTCGTCAGATTAGAATGATCCTGTGCGTATAGTCCGTGTATGCTAGTATTATGTATCATTATTTCATTTACAGTAGGTTGTTAATGTGTCATGATCG
>VYGS01000128.1:22801-27561 GCA_009841725.1 Gammaproteobacteria bacterium | reverse complement strand
CCATCTATTCCGGAACGGTCGCGGCCGCGCTCGAAGGGCGCTTCCTCCGTCTGCCGTCGATTGCGGTCTCGCTGGTCGGAGAGCGCCTCGAGCATTTCGATACGGCGGCAAGGGTGGTCATCGATCTGCTCGACTGGATCGGCACCCACCACATCTCCGATCGGTATCTGCTCAATATTAACGTTCCCGATTTGCCGTATGATCGACTCAAGGGCTACGAGATCACGCGTTGCGGCAAGCGTGACCATTCCGAACCGGTAAGCGCCGAATCGGATCAGGACGGATACAGGGTCTACCGCATCGGCAAGATCGCGGCGCCGGGGGACGACGGACCGGGCACTGATTTCCATGCGACCTCGCGAGACCGGGTCTCGATTACCCCTCTGACCAATGACATGACCCACTTCGGCATCCTGGATTCCCTGGTATCGACGTACGGGCAGTCGGATCTTCCTGCGATCACGGCCCCGGTCGCCCCATGAGACGCTCCCCGACACGCCCTTCCGGGCAAACGGTTCAGGGCGTCGGCATGACCTCGGCCCGCACCCGCCGGAGGCTCATTGACCGGCTCAGGGAGCGGGGCATTCACAACGAGCGGGTTCTCGAGGCCATGCTGAACACGCCCCGGCACCTCTTCGTCACCGAGGCGATGGCGCACAAGGCCTACGAGGATACGGCGCTTCCGATCGGCCATGACCAGACCATTTCCCAGCCGTATGTCGTCGCGATGATGACCGAACTGCTGCTGAGCGGCCGTGAGATTCCGGGCAAGGTCCTGGAAGTCGGGACGGGAAGCGGCTACCAGACGGCGATCCTCGCGCAGCTTGTGAAGCGAGTCTATTCCATCGAACGGATCCGGGATTTGCAACTGTCCGCCCGCAGGCAGCTCAAGGAACTGGATCTGATCAACATCGAATACATGAATGGCGATGGCTTCCTCGGCTGGACAACCTTCCAGCCGTATGACGGAATCATCGTCACGGCAGCGCCCCGGGAGGTTCCCCAGACCCTGCTCAATCAGCTCGCGGTGGGCGGCCGCCTCGTGATTCCTGTGGGCGGGGACACCCAGATTCTCCGGATTGTCACCCGGAGCCGGACCGGGTATCAGGAATCGACGCATGACGCAGTCCGGTTCGTTCCGATGGTGAAAGGCAGGGCATGAGCCATGAAGCTGTTTGGCCCGCTCTACGCGAAAACGCTCGAATGGTCGCGGCATCCGAAAGCCGACTGGCTTCTGGGAGGAGTCAGCTTCATCGAATCCTCGTTCTTTCCCGTCCCGACCTCTTTCATGCTGGCTCCCATGGCAATGGCCCGGCGCCATCATGCCTGGCGGCTGGCTCTCCTTTGTACGGTGACTTCCTCGCTGGGCGGATTGTTCGGCTATCTGATCGGCCATTTGCTGTTTGAGCAGGTCGGGGTCCATGTTCTCGAGTTCTATCATCTGGAACAGGAATTCGAAAAGATGCAGAATTGGTATGGGGAATACGGTGTCTGGCTGCTTTTTCTTTCAGGATTGACCCCGATTCCGTATAAACTCTTCACCATTACTTCCGGAACACTGGGCATGGCGATCATCCCTTTCTTCCTGGTCTCGCTTGTCGGGCGCGCTTCACAGTTCTTCCTGGTCGCAGCGATGATCCGGTGGGGAGGCGAAAAGATTGAACCGGCACTCAATGCGCACATCGAGAAAATCGGCTGGCTGCTGCTGGCCGCCGCGGTTGGCGGGTTCATGGTAGTGGAGTTTCTGGGATGAGGCGGCTGACGGCAATCCTTCTGGCGGTGTCGCTGCTCGCCGGGTGTTCCTCGTCCGGCCTGCTGTCGATTCCGATCATCAACAAGGCGCAGTATCGGGATATCCCCAAAATCTACAGGGTGCAGAAGGGGGACACGCTGTACAACATTTCATGGGCCTTCGGCCTCGATTACAAGCAGGTGGCCGAGTGGAACGGAATCGGACCGCCATACCGGCTTGAAATCGACCAGCAGATTCGCCTGTACCCGAAGCCATCGGACAGCAAGGACTCGAAGCCAAAGCCCATCGTGCTGACGAGTTTGCCGAAGCAGGAGCCGCGTGCCGCGGCCACCAAGACCACGATTCCTGCCAAGAAGGCCACTCCTACGCCGACATCCGCACCGGCTCCGGGCAAGTGGCATTGGCCTGCGCAAGGCAAACTGGTGGGGAAATTCTCTCCGAAGACCGGCAACAAGGGCATCCAGATTGCCGGCGCCGAGGGAACGCCGATCCGGGCAACGACTGGCGGAGAGGTCGTCTATGCGGGGGAAGGCTTGCGCGGGTATGGCAAACTCATTATCATCAAGCATTCGACCGAGTACATCAGCGCTTACGCGCACAACAAGGAAATTCTGGTTTCCGAAGGTCAGGCCATCGGTTCGGGAGAGCAGATTGCCGTCATGGGCCAGACCGATACGAGCAAGCCGATGCTTCATTTCGAGATACGGAAAGGTGGCAACCCGATCGATCCCATGAAATTCCTGTCGCAGTAGACGGGACGCGGCTGCCATCGGGCTTTCTGGACGGCCGTTTCAGAGTTCGCATGTGCGCCGTCAGCCCGGTACCGAGAATCAGGACATGACAGACCCGAGATCACAGTGATGGATTTGCCGTCAGCCAATCAGCGGCTTGCGGGCGGCGGGGACCTGGCCCGTGGGGAAATGCAGGCGGTCATGAGAAAGATCATGTCGGGGGAGGCGACCGATGCCCAGATCGGCGCGTTTCTGACCGCCCTCATGATCAAGGGCGAGACCGTGGAGGAAATCACCGGCGCCGCGATCATCATGCGGGAGCTTTCGGCGGAGGTCACCACGAAACGCGACAACGTGGTGGATTGTGTCGGGACGGGAGGCGATGGTGCCAGGCTGCTCAACGTCTCGACCGCGAGCGCGATTGTCGCGGCCGTGGCCGGACTTGCCATGGCCAAGCACGGGAACCGGGCGGCCACCGGGAATTCGGGAAGCGCAGATTTGCTCGAGGCTGCCGGAGTCAATATCGGAATTTCCGCAGAGCAGGTCGGATACTGCATCGACGGGTGTGGCATCGGTTTCATGTTCGCTCCGACCCACCATTCCGCCATGCGCTTTGCCATCGGCCCCAGGAAGGAAATCGGAATCAGGACGGTCTTCAACCTGCTCGGCCCCCTGACCAACCCGGCGAAGGCCAGATTCCAGCTGGCCGGCGTGTTCAGCCAGAATCTTGTACGCCCCATTGCCGAGGTCTATGCCGAACTCGGTTCAGAGCATACCCTGGTGGTCTGTTCCGACGACGGGCTTGACGAGATATCCGTGGCGGCCCCGACCCGGGTTGCCGAATACCGTCACGGGAAGTTTTCAGAGTACGAAATCCGTCCCGAGCAGTTCGGATTCACGCGGTCCTCGCTGGACGGTCTGGTGGTTGGGGACGCCCGGGAAAGCCTCGACAAGATCAGGAGCGTGCTCGCCGGAGAGAAGGGCGCGGCCTACGATATCGTTGCGATGAATGCCGGCGCGACAATCTATGCCGGCGAGCAGGCCGGTTCCCGGCCGGAAGGAATGGACATGGCCCGAAGCATTCTCGACAGTGGTCAGGGAAACGCGAAGCTCGATCAGCTCGCCGCATTGTCCAACTCGTTCCAGTAGGATTTTCCGTCCTCCAGCCCAGGTGCCTGCAGCAGCGCGGGGAATGTGCGGTTCGAGCGTCAGGCCGTGAACGGACTGGATCGCGAGACTCTCGTCGCCGCGTTTGATTTCTGAACAAGATACAGGCCGCAAAGGACCAGAAACAACGACCCGAATACATTCCAGCTGAACGGCTCTCGAAGCAGCCATATGCCCCACAATCCTCCGAGGATCGGGATCAGGTAGTTGATCTGCGAGAAGGTGGACGCCCCGAGTCGTTGAATGAGCCGGAAATAAAGCAGGTTCGCAAAAGCCGTCGGCAGCAGCCCCAGCGTGATCACGGACCACAGGCTGTCCGCAGTGGGCTCGAGAAGCAGGGGATCTTCAAAGAGAAAGGCGGGAACCAGGCTGATCAGGGCTCCGGCAGTACAGGTTCCGGTGGCCAGTTCGCGTACTTTCATCTGTTTGCGGGAGCGTATGTAAATCGTGCACAGGGAATAGCTGATGGCGCCTCCCAGTACACCCAGCTGTCCCCAAATGCTCTCTCCGAGCTGGGACAGCGTGGCAACACCGACCAGTAGCAGCAATCCGAAAAAGCTGATTGCGATGCCGAGAAATTTTCTTCGGTTCATCGGCTCGTCGGGAATCAGCCAGTGCGCCAGGAAAACGGTGCTGACGGGCATGATTCCCATGAGGATCGCCGCGAGTGAACTGCTGATCCGTGTCTCCCCCCAGCCGATCATGGCATAGGGAATGCAGTGCCCGAGAAGTGCCACGGCGACATACATCGCAAGGGATCGGGGGTCCATGGATATGCCTTCTCCGAGAACGGCAAGATAAAGCCACAGCACGGCGGCGGCGATGCACAGTCTCGCCGCCGTCAGGGTGAGAGGCGGAATCGTGTCGACGCCGATCTTGATCAGGAGAAAGGATGAACTCCAGATCAGGGCGAGAAATAGAAAAAGTCCGAAATCTATAATATGATCCCGCATGGCGAGTATGGATACCTTGCTGTCCGATTAATCCAGATATGGCGACTCATGCTGAAGAAACACGAGCCTCCCGTTTACGAAATCCACAATGCACAGGGCAATGCTCCGTTGCTTATCGGTTGCGATCACGCGGAGAACCGTATTCCGGAGAATCTC
>VYGS01000128.1:0-22791 GCA_009841725.1 Gammaproteobacteria bacterium | reverse complement strand
TCCTGGATCTGGGCCTCGAGCCGCGGCACCTTGGATGCCATATCGCCTGCGATATCGGTGCCAGGGAGGTATCCAAGCTTCTGTCCGACAAGTTCGATGCTCCGCTGATCATGGCGGGCTATTCGCGCCTTGTTGTCGATCTCAACCGGTATCTCGACGATCCTTCGGTGATTGCCGAGGCTTCCGACGACATTCCGATTCCGGGGAATATGTCTCTTGAAGAGTCGGAACGTCAAGAGCGAATCGATACTTTTTTTTACCCCTATCATGAAAAATTTGCCGAGCTGGCGCTCGAAATGAAACGGCGACACGACAATCCCCTCCTGCTGGCCGTGCACAGCTTCACCCCGTTCTTCAATGGACATCACCGTCCATGGCATTACGGAGTCTTGTGGGACGAGTATCCGGGGAACGTGGGAGAGCAGTTGCTCGACGAATTGCGCAACGTCGACGGGCTCGTCGTTGGCGACAACGAGCCCTACACCGCCCACGAACCGCAGGGATATGCCCATGTCGAGCATGGACAGAACAACGGCATGCAGGTCGCGCTGATCGAGATTCGCCAGGATCTGATCAGCCATCCGGAGGGGCAGAGGGAGGCCGCAGAAATCCTGTACAGGGCGTTTGGAGGAATCATGGCGTCGCATGCGAGAACAGAAAACGGGAGGGCAGCCTCATGAAACTGGTGATCGGAAACCAGAACTATTCGTCGTGGTCGATGCGACCATGGCTGTTTGTCGCCTATCACGACCTCGACATCGAGGTGGAGAAGATATCCCTGTCCGATCTGGAGGCGCTTCGGAGGCGGTTTGCGCACGGAAAGGTCCCGGTTCTTGTCGACGGTTTCCTGGAAATCTGGGACAGCATTGCCATTCTCGAATACCTGGTCGAGTTGTTTCCGCATACCCGGGGCTGGCCGGACGATCCCGAGGCAAGGGCGGTGGCCCGGTCGGTGTCGGCGGAAATGCATTCGGGTTTCAGCGCATTGAGAAACGAGTTGCCGATGAACTGCCGGCGATTCTTTCCCGGCTACAGTCTCTCGGACGACTCGCTTTCGGATGTGAGGCGGATTCAGCAAATCTGGAATATGTGCCGGGAACGGTACGGCAGGGATGGCCCCTGGCTGTTCGGGCGCTTTACGGTGGCGGACGCCATGTATGCGCCGGTTGTCATGCGTTTTCGAAGCGCCGAAGTCGAGCTTGATGCCGTAAGTCGGGAATACTTCGAGACCATGCACGAGTGTGACGCCGTCAAGAGATGGCTGGCCGAGGGACGTGCGGAAGCCGAAATTGTCGACTATGACGAACTCGACTGGCCATCGACCGAATTGCCCTGACCGACAACAGTTGAAGGACCGAATGCCCCGTCTTCCGCTTCGGGATCGGATCGCTTGGGGTTGAAAAGACGATTAATCAAGGATTTCAATACTGGATTTCAGTTACAATCTTCAATTCCGGATCCCGGGAATCAGACGTTGTCAGGCAATACATTCGGCAAGATATTTACCGTGACCACCTTCGGTGAAAGTCACGGGCCGGCGCTCGGCGGTATTGTTGACGGATGCCCGCCCGGAATGCCCCTGGACGAAGCGGATTTGCAGACCGATCTCGATCGGCGAAAGCCGGGCCAGTCAAAATACACGACCCAGCGCCGGGAAGGCGACCGGGTGGAAATTCTCTCGGGCGTGTTCGAGGGCCGGACCACCGGGACGCCCATCGGGCTCCTGATTCGCAACGAGGATTCCCGGCCGCGGGATTATGAAAGGATCAAGGATCGCTTCCGCCCGGGCCATGCCGACTATACCTACCAGAAAAAATACGGTTTGCGGGACTATCGTGGAGGAGGGCGATCGTCCGCCCGGGAAACCGCGATACGGGTTGCCGCCGGGGCGATCGCCAAGAAATACCTGGGTCTTCATTACGATGTCGGTATCCGGGCCTGTGTCTACCAGATCGGGGATCGGATCGTCGAGATCCGGGATTGGCAGGTCGTGAACAGCAATTCGTTTTTTGTCGGCGATCCAGAGGCTGTGCCGTTTCTCGAGGAATTGATCGATCGTACGCGGCGCGCGGGGGATTCCCTGGGCGCCGGGGTGTATGTCGAGGCGCGCGGGGTGCCGGCCGGGTGGGGCGAACCCGTGTTCGACCGACTCGATGCGGACATCGCGAAGGCGCTGGTCAGTATCAATGCGGCCAAGGGCGTGGAAATCGGGGCCGGCTTCGAATCGATCATCCAGCCCGGCTCGATCCATCGGGATGAAATCACTCCCGACGGCTTCCTGTCCAACAATGCCGGGGGAGTGCTGGGCGGGATATCGAGCGGCCAGGACATCAGGGCGAAGGTCGCATTCAAGCCGACGTCCAGCATACAGGTTCCCGGCAACACCATCAATCTCGACAACGAGAAGGTCGAGATCGCGACGACCGGCCGGCACGATCCCTGTGTCGGGATACGTGCGGTGCCGATCGTCGAGGCGATGCTCGCGTTGACGCTGATGGATCACGCATTGCGCCATCGCGCACAGAACATCCCGGAGTTCCGTTGAAATCCCGGCTCCCGGGGAATTGCGTGGACCCGGCAACGCTGCCCCGCTGATATTGAATATCCTCATCGAGTTGACTCATGGCTGATCCGATGCACAAGGTCGCGCTGGTCACCGGCGCGGGAACGGGGGTGGGCAGGGCGGTTTCCCTGGCCCTGTTTCGCGAGGGATATCGTGTTGCACTGCTGGGCAGGAGAATCGATCCCCTGAGAGAGACCACCCGGCTGGGCGAGGTCGAGGCCTCGAGGTATCTGGTGAAATCCTGCGACACCGGCGTCCCCGATCAGGTTCGGGATGCGTTTTCGGATCTGGTCTCGAGGTTCGGAAGGCTGGATCTGTTGTTCAACAATGCCGGAATCGGAGCTCGTGCCGTTCCCGTCGACGAACTGGATGTCGAGGAATGGAAAGCGGTGGTCGACACCAACCTGACCGGCTGTTTTCTCTGTGCCCGCGAAGCGGTGCGGCTCATGAAATCGCAGAAGCCGAAGGGAGGGCGGATCATCAACAACGGCTCCATATCGGCCCATGCGCCAAGACTGTATTCCGCTCCCTACACGTCGACCAAGCATGCGGTCACCGGCCTGACCAAGTCGCTTGCGCTCGATGGCCGGGCTCACGGGATCGCGTGCGGGCAGATCGATATCGGCAATGCGGCCACTCCCATGACCGAGAGGATGGCCACGGGAGTGCTCCAGGCCGACGGCAGCATGGCGGCCGAACCGACCATGGATGTCGACAGCGTGGCACGCGCGGTGGTGTACATGGACAGCCTTTCGCTGGAGGAAAATGTGCTGTTCATGACCGTCATGGCGAACCGCATGCCGTTTGTCGGACGGGGCTGATTGCGCTGTCCGGGGGAAGCGGTATCGGCATGTGCCGCAAAATGATTCCACCTCGAAATTGCGAGTGGTAGAATTCCGGGACCACTGGCCTCGCTTTCAGACATGAGCGGAAAGACACTTTACGACAAACTGTGGGATCAGCATCTTGTCCATGACGATCCCAACGGCACTTCACTGATCTATATCGATCGCCATCTGGTGCATGAAGTCACTTCGCCCCAGGCTTTCGAAGGATTGCATATTGCGGGACGCAAGCCCTGGCGGACGGATTCGATGCTGGCGGTGCCCGATCACAATGTACCGACTACCGTGGACAGCGCGGATATTGACGATCCCGTCTCAAGGCTGCAGATCCAGACGCTGGATCAGAATTGCAATCATTTTGGCGTCATGCAGTTCGGCATGTCGGATCCGCGACAGGGCATCGTGCATGTGATCGGTCCGGAACAGGGGCTTACGCTGCCGGGCATGACGATCGTGTGCGGGGATTCCCACACCTCCACGCACGGGGCGTTCGGTGCGCTTGCATTCGGCATCGGCACCTCAGAGGTGGAGCATGTGATGGCAACGCAGTGCCTGATTTCCCGAAAATCGAAAAACATGAGGGTGCGGGTCGAAGGTGAACTGAAGCCGGGCGTCACGGCGAAGGATGTGGTGCTGGCGATCATCGGCGAGATCGGCACGGCCGGCGGCACCGGCTATGCGATCGAGTTTTCCGGACCGGTGATCGAGTCTCTCAGCATGGAAGGGAGAATGACCGTGTGCAACATGACCATCGAAGCCGGCGCGAGAGCCGGAATGATTCGGCCGGATCAAAAGACGATCGATTATCTCGAGGGTCGGCCCTATACCCCGAAAGGGGAGATGTGGGAACGGGCCGTGGCAAGCTGGAGAGAGCTGGAAAGCGACGCCGATGCGGTGTTTGATGCCGAAATCGTCATTGACGGCGGCGAGATTCGCCCGCAGGTCACCTGGGGCACGTCGCCCGAGATGGTGGTCAGTCTGGGCGAGTCGGTTCCCGATCCGGACGCAGAGCCGGATCCGATCAAGCAGGAGGGCATGCGCCGGGCGCTGGACTACATGGGTCTTGAACCGGGCACGCCGATCGATTCGGTGTCGCTTGACCTCATCTTCATCGGTTCCTGCACCAACAGCCGCATCGAGGATCTGCGAGAGGCTGCCGAGATTGCCAGAGGGAGGAAGGTGTCGGGCACCGTGAAGCAGGCACTTGTCGTTCCGGGCTCCGGGCTGGTCAAGCGGCAGGCCGAATCCGAGGGGCTGCACAGGATATTCATCGATGCCGGGTTCGAATGGCGAAATCCCGGCTGTTCGATGTGCCTTGCGATGAATGCCGATCGGCTGAAGCCTCAGGAGCGCTGTGCCTCGACGTCCAACCGCAACTTTGAGGGCCGTCAGGGCCAGGGCGGACGGACGCATCTTGTCTCTCCGGCCATGGCCGCCGCCGCCGCAATTGCCGGCCATTTTGCCGATCCCGCGAGCCTGTAGCCATGGAAAAATTCACTGTACTTGAAGGTATCGCGGCGCCGCTCGACCGGGCCAACGTGGATACCGACGCGATTATCCCGAAACAGTTCCTGAAATCGATCAAGCGGACCGGCTTCGGGCCGAACCTGTTTGACGAATGGAGGTATCTCGATCACGGCGAACCCGGAATGGACAACAGCACCCGCCCGATCAATCCCGATTTCGTGTTGAACCAGAAGCGGTATGCCGGGGCGCGCATCCTGCTCGCCCGGGACAATTTCGGATGCGGGTCTTCGAGGGAGCACGCTCCCTGGGCGCTGTCCGACTATGGATTCCGGTGCATCATCGCGCCGAGTTTTGCCGACATATTCTTCAACAACTGTTTCAAGAACGGATTGTTGCCGATCGTCCTGCCGGGTGAAATGGTCGACGACCTGTTTGACCGGGTGGAGAAGACCCCCGGATTCTCGTTGCGCGTGGATCTCCTGGAACAGCGCATCGTCTCTGTGGCCGACGGCAGCGTGATCCCTTTCGAGATCGACGCGTTTCGAAAGGAGGCGCTGATCCAGGGGCTGGACGACATCGGGATGACACTTGCCAAGGCCGACCGCATCCGGGAGTACGAGGAACGGCGGCAGCACGAAGCGCCCTGGCTGTTCAGCCAGGCGTAGCCGAACGCATGCGGGAAGAATGAGGCCGGTTCTGATCATCTGTTCGGGAACGGAACGGCGTATCCGAATCCGGTGAGCAGCCAGGACTGGGTCATCGTCGGAGTCGTGCTCGTCTCGCTTGGACTCTGGGCACTGCTGCAAGGTGTGGAAACCCGCATGGCATCCCGGAAAACCGGATTGGGCGATGGACATGCACCGCCTCGATCGGAACAGAAGGACGAGGCGGCTGGGAATGCGACCGAGGCCCTGGAATTGGCACGGATCTATCTCGGACTCGGAGAGAAGGACATCGCCCTGCGGTACATTGACGAAGTCCTGGATATCGGCACTGAACGCGAGAGGGCACTCGCAAGGCAACTGACCGGGGAGGGTTCCGGATAATTCCGGAAGGTGTCGCGTCGCCCGGCGACGCAAACCGCCTGTCCGGTGCCGGCTATTTCAATCCGGCGGCAAGCTCCGAGACGAAAACGTGAACCCGGTCCGCCGTGTGCTCGGCGGAAAGACCCTCCTTGCGGGCCGACTTGACCGTGTCGACCAGGGCCGACCCGACGACCACGGCATCGGCGAAGCGTCCGATCTCGTTGACCTGTTCCGGAGTTCTTATGCCGAATCCGACGGCAATGGGCAGTGTGGTGTGTGAACGGATGCGTCGTACGGTCGATTCGAGCTCCTCTACGTCCGCAGACCGGGTGCCGGTTATCCCGGCTATGGCCACATGATAAACGAAGCCGGAGCTGTTCTTGAATATGGTGACCAGCCTCGAGTCGTCGCTGGTGGGGGTGGTCAGGCGTATCCAGTTGAGGCCCGTGGTCAGGCAGGCATGGCACAGCTCGTCGTCCTCTTCAGGAGGGAGATCGACGATGATCAGGCCGTCCACGCCGGCCGAGAGCGCATCGTCCAGAAATCGCTGATTGCCGTAACGGTAGATCGGGTTGTAGTAGCCCATCAGGATGATCGGCGTTTGATCGTCGTCCCGCCTGAAGGACCTGACCATGTCGAGCGTGTTGATCATGGATCCGCCGTTGCCCAGGGCGCGCTGGCTGGAAAGCTGTATGGACGGGCCGTCCGCCATGGGATCGGAGAAGGGCATGCCGAGCTCGATGATGTCGGCGCCCGCCCGAGGCAGCCCGTTCAGGATTTTCAGGGAGGTTTCGGGATCGGGATCGCCGGCGGTGATGAACGCGACCAGTCCGGCCCGGCCCTGTTGGCCGAGCGCGCCGAACTTGTTTTCGAGACGGCGTGTCATATCGCTTCTCCGAGTGCGTCGGCGACGGTGAACACGTCCTTGTCGCCTCTTCCGCACATGTTCATGACGATGATCCGGTCCTTCGGCATGGAGGGAGCGATCTTGACCACGTGGGCCAGGGCATGAGAGGGTTCAAGCGCGGGAATGATGCCTTCGGTGCGGCAGCAAAGCTGAAAGGCGTCCAGCGCCTCCTGGTCGGTAATCGAGACGTATTGGACCCGGCCCTGCTCGTGAAGCCAGGCATGTTCCGGACCGATGCCGGGATAGTCGAGTCCGGCCGATATGGAATGCGCGTCGTGGATCTGACCGTCCGAATCCTGCAGCAGATAGGTGCGGTTGCCATGCAGAACGCCCGGTTGTCCGCCGCTCAGCGAAGCGGCATGCTTGCCGGTGTCGATGCCCAGTCCGGCCGCTTCGACACCGATGATCTCGACCTCGGGGTCGTCGAGAAAGGGATGAAAAAGGCCGATCGAGTTCGATCCGCCCCCGATGCAGGCGATCACGACATCCGGCAGGCGGCCTTCGCGCTCCTGTACCTGTTCGCGTGTCTCGCGGCCGATAATGGACTGGAATTCACGCACCATCTCGGGATAGGGGTGGGGTCCGGCACAGGTGCCGATAATGTAGAACGTATCCTCGACATTGGCGACCCAGTCCCGCAGAGCCTCGTTCATGGCATCCTTCAGGGTAGCGGTGCCGCTGGTGACCGGCACCACCTCGGTGCCCAGGAGCTTCATCCTGAACACATTCGGCGCCTGTCTCTCGATGTCCGTCTCGCCCATGTAGACCACGCAGGGGAGGTCGAAAAGCGCGCACACCGTGGCCGCCGCCACGCCATGCTGGCCGGCTCCGGTCTCGGCAATGATCCGGCGCTTGTTCATTCTCCTGGCGAGCAGGATTTGCCCCAGGGTGTTGTTGATTTTGTGGGAGCCGGTATGGTTCAGCTCGTCCCGCTTGAAGTAGATCTTGGCGCCTCCCAGCTCTTCGGTCAGGCGCTTGGCGAAATACAGCGGACTTGGCCGGCCCACGTAGTGTTCGGCATAGTATCTGATTTCCGAGAGGAAGGTTTCGTCGTTGCGGTAGGTGTGCCATGCCTTTTCGACATCCAGAATGAGAGGCATGAGCGTCTCGGCGACGAATCGGCCTCCGAAAATGCCGAAATGTCCCCTGTCGTCAGGGCCTGATCGGTATGATTCGGGAGGGTTGGCGCTGGAGTTGGTCATCCGGATGATTCAAGGGCAAGAAGCGATGCCGAAATTATACAGCCTATGCCCGTCGTGTGACACACCGCGCAAGAACCGGAATGCCCTGCGGTCTCGTGTCGATTCCGCTTTCATCCGCCTGCCATGTCCCGAAGCAGGGACATGACGACCCGGGCGGCATTGTTCGAGGCCAGGCGGAAGAAGATTTCAATCTGGTTTGCCTTTCCGCTTCCGCCCGCCAGATCCGACAGGCTGCGAATGGCGATGAAGGGGACATCGTTCGCCCAGGCGACATGGGCGACGGCCGCGCTCTCCATATCGAGCACACGGGCCCCGAAGGTCCGGAATGCGTAGTTCCGGAACTCGGCGTTGTCGACGAAGGCGCTGCCCGAAATGCCCGAGCCGCCGATAACGACTTTCGGCGTACGTGGCAGGCATTGATCGTCATCGGTGCAGCGGATGAGTTCGACCCGTTGTGCGGCCTGCCGCGCATGGTCGATCATTGTTTCATCCACGGGAAACCAGAACCGCGTTTCGCTCTGGGTCGAGCCGGCTCGGCTGACGGTCACCGAGCGCGGGAACATCATGCCGAAACCGGCATAGGGGTACTCGAAAAAGGACGGTTTCTCCCAGCCGTCGCCAACTTTCCGTGCGAATACCGTTTCAAGGTACTGTCCCCAGCGCTCGACGATTGTGACATCGCCGATCTCGAGATCGGGATCGACCCCGCCGGCGATCCCGGAAAAGACGATCCGCTCAACGGCAAAATGGTCGAGGGCGAGCTGCACGGTCATTGCCGCATTGACCGTGCTGATGCCGCTGAGAAACAGCACGACATTGCTGCCGGCCAGTTTGCCCGTCAGGAACTCCACGCCGTTTATGGATCTTGAAGTGGCGTCCTCAAGTTCCGCCGCGAGCACTGCCAACTCCGGCGGGAATGCCGACACCACGGCTGTTCGCCGGATTTCGTCGGCGACCGGATGCGCGGACACCGGTGCTGCGGCCGCTGCAAGCCATAGCGCAACGATCGAAAGAAAGGCGAACGCGCGTTTGATCCCCGTTTCCCTGCTCGACATGATCCGGATCATCATTCAGTCTGGAGACGCGCCATGTTAGCAGAGATCGCCGCGAAATGCGGACTCAAGATTGCTATTGACAACCGGGGCTCCCTGATACGACAATAGCGTCTGCGCCGATTTGAGATCAGCTTGCGGGCGCACGATAAGTACGGCTAAAGAGACACCCATCCCCATAAAGCGATAACCGAACCCGTCTCGTTAGCAAAGCTAGAAGGCGGGTTTTTTTTGCCCGCATGATGAGCTTCCATCACCGAGGACATGCTATGCGAAAGAATGCTGGACGATATCACCGTCAGACGGCCGCCATCCGGCACGGCCAGCGCCGAACGGCGGAGCGGGAGCACAACGAACCGATCTTTGCCACATCGAGCTTCGTGTTCGACAATGCCGAGCAGGCTGGCGGACTGTTTGGCGGACAGACCAAGGGCAATGTCTATTCACGCTTCACGAACCCTACCGTCTCGATGTTTGAAAGCCGACTGGCGGAACTCGAGAGCGCATCGCATTGCGTCGCCACCGCCTCGGGCATGGCGGCGATCACCGGAACGCTGCTCGCTCTGCTCAAGTCCGGTGATCACGTTGTCGCCTCGGCCGGCCTGTTCGGTTCCACGGTTTCCCTGCTGACCACCGTTTTCGACAAGTTCGACGTCAAGACCTCTTTCGTCAGCATGACGGACCCGAAACAGTGGAAGCTGGCAGTCAGACCCAATACCCAGCTGTTTTTCCTGGAGACGCCGAGCAATCCGCTGTGCGAAATTGCCGACATCGAGGAGATTGCCGCGATTGCCCGCAAGGCGGGAGCGCTGCTGGTGATCGACAACGCATTCCTGACACCGATATTGCAGCGTCCGATCGAAATCGGTGCCGACATCGTGGTCCATACGGCGACCAAGTATCTTGACGGGCAGGGCAGGTGTGTCGGCGGTGCGATCGTGACCGATGACGAATCGATCCACGAAAAGCTGGTTGCCATGTTGCGTACGACCGGCCCGGCCATGAGCCCGTTCAACGCCTGGACCTTCATCAAGGGTCTCGAAACGCTTCCGCTTCGGATGAAACTCCACTGCACCAATGCGCTGGCGGTTGCCCGATGGCTTCAGAGCCACCCGCGGGTCAAGCGGGTCCATTACCCGGGACTGCAGTCCCATCCCCAGCACGAGCTTGCGAAAAGGCTCTTCACGGGATTCGGCGGTATCGTTTCCTTCGAGGTCCGGGGCGGGAAGTACGAGGCCTGGGCCATGATTGACGGGACGAAAATGCTGTCGATCACCGGCAATCTCGGCGATGCCAAGACGACCATCACCCATCCTGCGACAACCACCCATGCGCGCATATCGCAACAGGAGCGCGACCGGGCCAAGATCACCGATTCGCTGATCCGGGTTTCCGTCGGGCTCGAGCACATCGAGGACATCATTGCCGATCTCGAGTGCGGATTGGAGAAGGTCGGATCCGGCGGCTAGTCCGGATCTTCGGGATTGTCCGCGCATTCCCGGGAGATTCATCGGCCTTCCGGGTATCGAGACGGAGCGATCTGTCCGGCCTGGAGTCCCGGGGTCGCAGCCGGGAATCGCGTCTCAGTCGAGCCGTCTCATCTTCCGATACCGGGGTATCTTGTTGACATAGGATTCGGCCGCCTTTCTCATTTCCAGGATTTCTTCATCGGAGAGTTCGCGGACCGCCCTGGCCGGAGAGCCGAGAATCAGGGTACGATCGGGAAACGTCTTGTTTTCGGTGACCAGGGAGCGCGCTCCGACGAGGCAGTCCCGCCCGATCACGGCCCTGTTCAGGATGACGCTTCCGATTCCGATCAGACTGCCGGAGCCGACCGTGCAGCCGTGCAGCATCGTGCTGTGTCCTACCGTGACATCCTCCCCGATATCGATCGGGCAGCCCGGATCGGTGTGCATGACGCTGCAATCCTGGACATTGGATCGGTTGCCGATCCGGATGATTTCATTGTCTCCGCGCAAGACCGTGTTGAACCAGACGCTCGCCTGATCCCCGACAGTCACCCAGCCGATGACATCGGCCGTGTCGGCAACGTAGCCCGAGGGTGCGATCCGGGGCGCGGGCCGGTCTTCCAGAATGTAGATCATGACGGTCAGACCAGCATCGGAGGCCGGGTCTGCTCCAGCGCATCGTCTCGCCGATACAGCTTGGCTTTCATCATTTCGCCGAGCTTCTCGACCAGCGTTTTCTTCTTGTGATAGCGAAGACCGACAAGGTCGGCTTCATTGAGCGCGGTCATGAGAAAGTCATCACTGGTCTGCAGCCTGTCGACAAGCCCGAGATCGAGCGCCCGGGTTCCGAGCCAGTACTCCCCGGTCGAAACCTTTTCGATATCCAGGCCGGGCCTGAAGGACTGGACGAATTCCTTGAACAGGCGATGCATTTCCTGCAATTCTTCCTGTACCTTCCTGCGCCCCTTTTCCGTGTTTTCCCCGAACAGGGTCAATGTTCGCTTGTACTCGCCCGAGTACAGTTGCTCAAACTGGATGTCATGCCTTTTCAGCAACCGGTTGAAGTTCGGAAACTGTGCCAGCACGCCGATCGAGCCGATGATGGAGAAGGGCGCGGCGATGACGGTGTTGCCCACACAAGCCATCATGTAGCCTCCGCTTGCCGCGACCTTGTCGACCGAGACGGTCAGCGCAACGCCGTGATCCCGCAGTCTTTGTAGCTGCGATGCGCCCAGCCCGTAACCGTGGACCGTCCCGCCGCCGCTTTCCAGCCGGACGAGCACTTCGTCGCCTTCGTTGGCTGCGATCAGCACCGCGCTGATTTCCTCGCGCAGCCTGGCAACATTGCTGGCCTGCATGTCGCCCTCGAAGTCCAGTACGAAAATTCTCTTCTTTTCCGATTCCGCCGTCTTTGTGGCCTTCTTTTCCTGTTTTGCTTCCGCCTTGGTCCGCTTCTTGTCGGCCTTGTGCCGGGCCTTCTGTCCTGCCTCGGAAAGCGTGGCGGAAGTCAGCGCCTTGTGCATGTCCTCGTACTGCCTGTTGAGATGGGTGATCTCGAGTTTGGGTTCCTGGACGGATTTCTGTCTCATGGCCAGGGCAAAAACGCTGCCCGCCGCCATCACGATGCCCGCAATGATCGTCAGGGTCTTTGCCAGGAACAGGCCTTATTGTGCTAGATATTCGATCATGTTCGGAAAATCAGTTCGGGGATTGGCCGGATTTGCGCATCCACGTGTCCCGCAATGAAACGATCCGGTTGAAAACGAGCGCATCCGGCGCGCTCTGCGCATCCTGAAAGAAGTACCCCACGCGTTCGAACTGGTAGCGTGTATCGCGGTCCGCCTGCCCGAGGGAGGTTTCCAGCCTGCACTCCTTGAGGCATTCCAGGGAATGCGGGTTCAGGGCCTCGAGAAAGTCCCGATCCCGGTCCGAAAGCGGATCCGGCACGGAAAACAGCCGGTCGTACAGGCGCACCTGTGCACGGACGGAGTGATTTGCGCTCACCCAGTGAATGATTCCCTTGACCTTTCTGCCATCCGGTGCCTGCCCCCTTCCGGTTTCGGGATCGTATTGGCATCGGAGTTCAACCGGTTCGCCCTGCTCGTCGCGCACCACTTCCGTGCAGCGAATCACGTATGCGTGGCGCAGCCGGACCTCACGGCCCGGAGCCAGTCGGAAATAGCCTTTCGGGGGATCGTCGAGATAGTCGCTCCGCTCAACGAATATCTCCCGGGAAAAGACCAGTTGCCGGGTTCCGAGGTCGGTCTTGTGGGGATGTCTGGGCGCCTCGATGACTTCCGAGGCGCCTTCGGGATAATTTTCGATCACGACCTTCAGCGGCCGCAGTACCGCCATGGCCCGGGGCGCAGTGGGGTCCAGATCCTCGCGAACGCATTTTTCCAGCAGTCCCATCTCGATGACGTTCGGTTTGCGGGTGATGCCGACCGATGCGATGAAGTTTCTGAGGGAGGCGGGGGTGTAGCCCCGGCGCCGCAATCCGGATATCGTCGGCATTCTCGGATCGTCCCATCCGTCAACATGCCCGAGCTCGACAAGCCGGGTCAGCAATCTCTTGCTCATCACGGTGTAGTTGAGGTTGAGCCGCGAAAACTCGATCTGTCGCGGCCTGGACGGAACCGGGAGATGCTCGATAAACCAGTCGTACAGGGCGCGGTGGTCCTCGAACTCCAGAGTGCACAGCGAGTGGGTGACCCCTTCGATGGCATCGCCCTGGCCGTGGGCGAAATCGTACATGGGATAGATGCACCACCTGTCGCCCGTTCTCTGGTGGGCGTGGTGGCGGATCCGGTAGAGAACCGGATCCCTCAGGTTGATGTTGGGCGACGCCATGTCGATCTTGGCGCGGAGCACATGCTCTCCGTCGGCGAATTCGCCGTTGCGCATGCGTTTGAACAGGGACAGGTTTTCCTCTACGGCGCGGGTCCTGAAGGGACTGTCCGTTCCGGGCTCGGTGAGCGTGCCCCGCTGCTCGCGAATCTGCTCCGAGGATTGGCTGTCCACGAAGGCGAGACCTTCCCGGATCAGGTGGACCGCATAGTCGTACAGTTGCTCGAAATAATCCGAGGCATGGGCCAGAGTGGTCCATTCGTAACCGAGCCACCGTATGTCCTCTTCGATCATGGAGGCGAACTTCTGGCTTTCCTTGAGCGGATTCGTGTCGTCGAACCGGAGTGTACATCGTCCCCGGTAGTCGTCCTTGATGCCGAAATTCAGCCAGATCGACTTGCAATGTCCGATGTGCAGATAGCCGTTCGGCTCGGGCGGAAAGCGGGTGACAATCTCCTGGTGACGTCCGGTCCGGATGTCATCATCGATGATCTGACGCACGAAATTGACGGGCTTGATCTCTTCGCTCACGGAAAGAATCGGATAAGGGAGGATGCTGTAGCGGCGGCCAGTCGGTCGAGGTACCCTACTTGCGGGGAAGTTACAGGCTGTCGGAGCCGGACGGCCAATCCGCGAAAGGAAAGGGTTTGCGGTCGGTATTGAAGGTCAGATATTCGAGAACCTCGTGCACAAAGGCATTGAGACCCTTGCCAAAATGCTGGAGTTTGGTATTGACGTTGCCGGTAATGAATCGGTTTCCGAGCTGAAACACCACCAGGGCGACAACGACAATCATGGCCAGATAGATAATGGCACCGAAAAGAATGATGAAAAGCAACCGGAATCCCGATTCCGAGGCGTTGCGTTTCCATGCTGCCTTTTCAGCCGATTCTGTCAGGGGGTCTTCCATACTCTGTAAGGTGGGTGAAGGTGATCTGTACGCAGGGCCAGCAGCCAATTATATTGCAATCGGGCGAAAAATCGAATTCCGAAGAAAATCCATCTTTCCGCCCACCGGTTCTCCCTAAAGGAAAACCTGCTCGAGCACCTGTTCATAGATGCCGGTCAGGAGGTCGAGGTCCCGGGTGCTGACGCATTCGTCGATCTGGTGGATGGTTGCGTTCAGCGGTCCGAGCTCGACCACGCTGTCGCAAACCGTGGCGATGAATCGTCCGTCCGAGGTTCCTCCGGTGGTCGAGATGGCCGGGCTTGTGCCTGTTGTCGCTGATACTGCTCTCGCGACCTTGTCGACGAACCCGGTGTTTCGGGTGTGGTACGGAAGTCCCGGGTCGATCCAGGCGAGATCGAAATCGACGCCATGGCCCCCGACAATCGACTCGACCCGGGACTTGAGCTCCCGGTCGTCGGTTTCGGGGGAATACCGGAAGTTGAACCGGACTTCAACATCGCCGGGAATGACATTGGAAGCGCCGGTTCCTCCGAATATGTTCGAGATCTGGAAGCTGGTTGGCGGAAAGTCCTCGTTGCCCGAATCCCACTCGGCCTGGACGAGGTCGTTCAGGACGGGGGCGAGGGAATGGATCGGGTTGCTCGCAAGATGGGGGTAGGCGATATGTCCCTGACGGCCCTTGACGGTCAGGGTTCCGTTCAGTGTGCCGCGGCGCCCGATTTTGATGGTGTCGCCGCAATCGCGG
Organism: Gammaproteobacteria bacterium; assembly: GCA_009841725.1. Taxonomy (GTDB): domain Bacteria; phylum Pseudomonadota; class Gammaproteobacteria; order Arenicellales; family Poriferihabitantaceae; genus Poriferihabitans. Next base: position 7,759 of record VYGS01000128.1, on the reverse strand, counting down.
ACACTGGTCGGCTCTCCGACAAGACAATAGTCGATGTCGATCTTTCTCGAGATCAGTTCATCAAGAACGGCCCGCGTCCCCCAGACGGCCTTCCCCTCCTCGTCGCTGGTGATCAGCAGGGCGATGGATCCGCGGTAACGGGGATGCCGCCGGAGGAAATTCCCGCAGGCGACGGCAAAGCAGGCGACGCTGCCTTTCATGTCGGCCGCGCCCCGGCCGTGAAGCATGCCGCGCTCAATGGTTCCGGAGAATGGGGGATGCGTCCATTGGTCGAGAGGACCGGTCGGCACGACATCGGTGTGTCCGACAAACACCAGCAGCGGGACCTCGGAGCCGTGCACGGCCCACAGGTTGGACACGTCTGCGAAAGGGAGATGCTCGCAGGCGAAGTCGAAGTCGGAAAGGTATTTTGCGAGAATGTCCTGGCATCCGTTGTCGTCGGGCGTGACGGACGGTGTGCGAACCAGTTCTCTCGCTAGTTCAACTGAAGGGGAAGGCATGGGACAGGAATTGATCAAGCGTCGGTGAAAGGCTTGGATTATAATGGCAAATTTGCAGGGCATATGACCGGGGCCAGGAGGGGCGGTCGGACAGATCGGAATTTGATCGTGAACAAGTGGCTCAAGACACCGGTTGGCAGTTCGGTCATTGAAGCGGAGACGGCGGCCTGCTGCGAACTGGTTCCCTCGGGGTATTATGCAAGGTCGCTTCAGGTCGGCGTTGCCGGAAATTCCTATATTGAAGGCATTGAGGCGCAGGAGCGCTACATCGTGATTGTCCGGGATTCCGATCGCGATCCGGACTGGACGATGTGTTCGGCGAGCGGGGGGAATTGCCATTATGCCGTGGCCAGTTCGTTCGCGCTTCCGTTTCCCGAACGCTCGCAGAGCCTGGTCGTTCTGGCGCATACGCTCGACTATTGCGGGAATCCTCACGACGTGCTCAGGGAAGTGGATCAGATTCTCGAGCCCGAGGGTTGCCTTGTGGTGATCGGATTCAATCTCTACAGCCTGTATGGCGGGGTTCGCATGCTCATGAAAAAAAGGGGAAAGGCGCCGTGGAACGGAAAATTCTATTCGGTGGGGCGGGTCCAGGACTGGCTTCTGCTTCTGGGGTACGACCTGGTCGGTGCCCGGATGATCGCCTACAGACCGCCGATCAACTCCGAGAGACACCAGGCCAGGCTGGAGTTTCTGGAAAAGGCCGGAACGCGCTGGTGGCCGGGATTCGGCGGTGTGTACATCATCGTCGGCAAGAAGCGGGAAATCATGCTGACCCAGCAGCGTCGGCTGTCGTCGGCGTGGCAGGGCTTCTTTTCTCCGGTTGCCAGGCCGGCGCCCCAGCGTGTGGCACGACTGGGACGGACCGGCGACCTTGCGGGCTAGTCGGGAAAACCGTGTCATGCATCGGGTCGTGATCTACACGGACGGAGCCTGCAAGGGAAATCCGGGTCCCGGCGGATGGGGGGTTCTCCTGCAATCCGGCGGGCATGAAAAGGAGCTGATGGGCGGGGAGCCGCATACGACGAACAACCGGATGGAGTTGACGGCGACCATAGAGGCCCTGAGAGCACTGAAGGGAAAATCCGAAGTGGACATCTATACCGACTCCTCCTACCTGAAAAACGGGATCGAGCGATGGATCCGGACCTGGAGGCGGAACAACTGGCTGACGGCGGGCCGCCAGCCGGTGAAAAACCGGGATCTGTGGGAGGCCCTGGACACCGAATCGTCGCGGCATTCGATCAGATGGCACTGGGTCAGGGGCCATGCGGGAAACCCTGGAAATGAACGGGCCGACAGGTTGGCCAAGACGGGCATGAGGGAATTTTTCTGATGAGACAGATTGTTCTGGATACCGAAACGACGGGACTGAAAGCCAGCGAAGGACACCGGATCATTGCGATCGGCGGGGTCGAACTGGTCAATCGTCACCTGACCGGAAACAATTATCACGAGCTGATCAATCCGGAAAGGGACATTTCCGAAGAAGCCGTTGAAGTACACGGAATGACCAGCGAGAGCCTGGCCGGATATCCGAAGTTCCGTGAGATTGCGGGCAGGTTTCTCGAGTATATCGGGGAGGCTGAGCTGGTGATCCACAACGCCGCCTTCGACGTGGGGTTTTTGAATTACGAGCTCGGCATGATCGACGGGTATGCCAAGAATGAGATCGAGCGGCGCTGCACGATTCTCGATACCCTGGAACTGGCCAGGACCAAGCATCCCGGACAGCGCAACGATCTCGATTCGCTGTGTCGGCGCTACGGAGTGGATGCCACGGGGCGTGTCAAGCACGGGGCTCTGCTCGATGCCGAGCTCCTGGCGACCGTCTATCTCCAGATGACGGGAGGGCAAACCACCCTGCTTGGAGAGCAGGACGGCATGACGTTCCATGGCGGTACCCGGTTGCAGCCGCGCGAACGGATTGAAAACGCGACCGGCCTGAAGGTGGTCCAGCCTTCGGACCGGGATCTCGAGCTTCATGAACAGTGGCTCAAGCTGCTCAGGGAGCAGAAGCCCGGCGATAAGCCGATAGTGTGGGACTCGTAGTAAGGGTATCTCCAGAGCGACAGCGAGGAGGCAGGAGCATGGGGCGCGCTGTACGGCTTCTTCGATTGGCTGGCCGAACAGATGGACAACTGGAAGACTGATTGGCGGGAGGAAATGATGATGAATAAACTTCCACGTTTTGAAATACGTCCGCTGGACGAGGGGGAAGGCGGCGGTTATCTGATTGAATTTCCCGATTTTCCTGGCTGCATAGCGGATGGAGAGACCCCTGAGGAAGCTATGCTGGAAGGGGCGGATGCCTTGAAATCCTATCTCGAAACTTTGCGTGAGCCTGGACGGCCTGTCCCCTCTGAGCAGTAAGCCGGTCCTAAGCTCCCTCACAGGCGATTCCAGGGCGATCCTTCTCCACGGACGGTCCGGGATTCAAGCCGCGGGCCTGCCCACCGCCGCCGGAGTTCCTGCGGACCGTTTCCGGAACTGAAATCGGGGCCGGGTACCCGGCTATCCGGATGGGGCGTCGTCCTTGAGATAGCGATACAGGAAGAAGAACTGGCCCACCGCGAAGACCAGTGTCAGGCCGAACATCCAGAACACCTTGAAATTCACCCATACCTCGGTCCGGATTTCCGGATCCGCGCCCAGGTTGTGGAAAAACGCGACATACAGGTTCAGTCCTCCCATGGACAGGAAGAACGCGGCCCAGGACAGGTTGAGGTTCCGCCATGCCGTGGCGGGCAGCGAAATCTGACTTCCCATCACGTATTCGAGAGCGGATTTTTTGGTAAACTGCATTGCGAGGATGACGAGAGAAAAAATCCAGTTGACAATGGTCGGCTTCCACTTGATGAACACATCGTCGTGAAGCAGGATGGTCAATCCCCCGAATACCGTGATGATCGCAAGCGTTATGAGATGCATCGGCTCGAATCGACGGTGCTTCAGGCGCATGACGGCGATCTGGATGAAGGTGGCGACAATCGCTGCCGCCGTGGCGACGAAAATGTCGTAGAGCTTGAAAGCGGCGAAGAAGATGATCAGCGGGAAGAAGTCGAGCAGGATTTTCATGTCTCGGACGGAGTTGGAATCCAGAAAGCCGGATTGTAATGGATACTATCGGCCGAATTTCATATCATGATCCGGACGATTGTGGGTATCATATCGAAGTCGAACAATATTGCACGAGGTGCGGAATTAACGGAAACAGGAAATTCATTGCGGTAGAAGGTCCGATCGGCGTCGGAAAAACGCCGCTCGCCTGTCGTATCGCGGCTCATTTCGGTGGCACGCTGGTCCTGGAAAGTCCGGGAGACAATCCGTTTCTTGAACGGTACTACAAGCAGCCCAGCCAGTTTGCATTGCAGACCCAGTTGTTTTTCCTGTTTCAACGGATAAGGAAACTCAAGGAGCTGAGCCAGGACGACCTCTTCGCCTCGATCCGGATCACGGATTTCATGCTTGCGAAGGATCCGATCTTCGCCGAGTTGACGCTCGAGCCCGATGAATACGAGCTCTATGAAAACATCTACCAGCAGCTTGCCGTCCAGATTCCGGTTCCCGATCTGGTGATCTACCTGCAGGCATCGGTCGACGTTCTCGCCAAGCGCATCCGAAGCCGGGGAATGCTTTACGAACGGAACATGAAGCGCGCGCAGTTGAGCCGGCTGACAGAGGCCTATACCCGGTATTTCATGAACTACAAGGAGTCGACCCTGATCGTGGTCAATGCCGACAAGCCGGGCCTCCTGGGCAGCGCCACGCACTTCGATCTCCTGATGGAGCGGATCGGGAGCATCTCTTCGGGCCGCCACTACTTCAATCCCGTTGACTGAGCGATACCGTGACCGGTGAGCCCTCTCTGTCCGAGCGAGTTCCCTCCCTGAGGACCGTCGCGATGCCGGCGGATGCCAACCCGGGCGGCGACATCTTCGGCGGCTGGATCATGTCCCAGATGGATGTGGCCGGCGCGATTCACGCCAGCTACCGGGTGATCGGAAGGGTGGTGACGGTGGCGGTCGAGTCGATGAAATTTCATCTGCCGGTGTTTGTCGGCGACCAGGTCAGCTGTTATTGCGAGACCCGAAAGATCGGAAGGACCTCGATCTCGGTTCACATCGAGACCTGGGTCAGGCGTCGGCAGCAGCGTCACGAGTATCTCAAGGTGACCGAGGCCACCTACACATACGTGGCGATTGACCAGAACCGGAATCCGGTGCCGATTCGCCTGCAGGGTTCTGGCGGGGATGAGGACGAAAGCTGAGCACGGAGGAGCAGAAGTGGGCAGGACCGAAATATCGACTGGAACCGCGTTCGAGACGCTCGGCAACTACTGCCGGGCGAAGCGGGTCGGACCGTTCGTGTTTGTCGCCGGAACGACCGCGATTGATGAGCGCGGAGACGTGTATGCGGCCGGGAACACGTATGACCAGTCGATCTATGTCTTCGAGCGTATCCGCTCGGTCTTGCAGGAGATGGGTGCCGGAATCGAGCATGTCGTCAGGACCCGGGCCTATCTCGCGGACATCGCCCTTGGCGCAGAGGAGTACCTCCGTGCCCATGGCGAGGTGTTCCGGGATGTCCGGCCGGTCGCAACGGGTGTCGAGGCCAAGCTCATCACGCCGGGGATGATGGTCGAAATCGAAGTCGATGCCCTGATTTGCGATTCCCGGGGAAACCCCGTCTACTGAGCGTTCTCTCGCCAAACCGATCATCTTGCGAAACGGGTCAGCCTCATGAAATTGTTGCAGTATGGAATGAAGGGCAGGGAAAGGCCGGGTCTGGTGGACGGCAACGGGGACATACGCGATCTGTCGGGCATGATTCCGGGCATTCACGGAGAGGTGCTGCTGGACTGCGGGCTGGACGAGATACGGCGCATCGATCCGATGTCCCTGCCTCGCATCGATCAGCCGGGCCGAATCGGACCCTGTGTCGGGCGGGTCGGAAAATTCGTGTGCGTCGGCCTCAACTATGCGGACCATGCCCGGGAGGCCGGGGTCAAGGCGCCTTCGGAACCGGTATTGTTCATGAAGGCGACCTCCTCCATATCCGGGCCTTACGATCCGATCGAGCTGCCCGTGGATTCCGTCAAGACCGACTGGGAGATCGAGCTCGCGGCGGTTATCGGCAAGGGCGGCAAATATATCGACGAATCGGAAGCGCTTGATCATGTGGCGGGATACTGCATCGTCAACGACGTTTCGGAAAGGGAATTCCAGATTGAACGGAAAGGGCAGTGGGTCAAGGGCAAGTCCTGTGACAGCTTCGGGCCGGTCGGACCCTGGCTGGTTACCCGGGACGAGGTGCCGGATCCCCAGAAGCTCGGCATGAAGTTGTGCGTCAACGATCACCTTCGCCAGAACGGATCGACCGCTTCCATGATATTCGGCGTCGCATTCCTGATTGCCTATGTCAGTCGGTTCATGAGTCTGCAGACCGGAGACATCATCTCCACCGGCACGCCGGCCGGTGTTGCCCTGGGCATGGAGTCACCGGCCTATCTGAAGGCCGGAGACGTGGTCGATCTGACGATTGAAGGGCTGGGATGCCAGCGACAGGAAGTTGTCCAGGGACTCTGATTGCGGGTATAATTTCCGTATACCGCTCGGATAACCCATTCGCGCCCGTAGCTCAGTTGGATAGAGTACCTGGCTACGAACCAGGCGGTCGGGAGTTCGAATCTCTCCGGGCGCGCCATCCTTCAATGAGGTGGGCTTACTCTGAGAAGGCGATTGTTCAATAGATGACCCGTAGTTGATCGAAATGATCTTCGAGCCACTATTGCACCTGATCAATAAGCCAGATAAGGAAGGCGGTTGGCCGTTCATGAGGGATTGGACGAAGAATCAATGACGATCTTCAATCTGCTGAGCTACTGGAAAAATCTCGGACAGAGAACTTCGCACTGGCGATTGGCATAACAAGGCAACACATGATGCCATCGTATAGCAATACGAAACTTTCTATGTAGTAACGAGACCGGCCTGCCAGTTGGGCGAAATAAGGTAGATAGGGAAGTCAGATCGGGCGAAATTTTTCGGTACGTCTATCGTTCTTATCCAAAGGTACCGTCGCCGTTTTAGGAAGATTGCCCAGCTGAAAGTCGGTCTTGATAGACGACGAAATTTATCATTACATTGTTTGAAAAAGCACTGCAAAGGCTTAAACAAAGTGTTTTAAGAACAGAATTTGTGCGAGATTTTTGCGATATTTAGCTTTGCTTGATATCGCCCTTTGGGGAAAAATAGGAAACGAGCGTTTCTGTAATTTATAGTAAAACACTACTGTTTATTTTTAGTGAAAACTTTAAATCAAGTGATCCCACATTTAAAATTAAACATCACATGATGTAAAAAACAAGTGATTGGAAGCCATGCCTTGTCACAATAGGCTTCCGAAGAGGCTACGAATCGCTTCATTACTAAACTCTCCGTCCGCTGTGCCTCCGCTCCTTGAAAAACTCGGTCTATGCTCGCCGTGATCCTGTTCTTCATAGTTGTTAAGCTTCTCTAAGACTGTTTCCTGAGCTCTATCTGTATTTATACCTGTCAGTCTTGCTAAGTTTTCGAGATACTCTAAGTGCTCATGAAGGCTTTGTTCTGAATCTAGACAACTAATAGTATTCTTTGTTTCCGAAAGATGGTAGTACACTTCATAAGCAATTGCACCATCAACTGTTTCGTAATTGAAATCCGCCATGTGCTCTTGAATGCTTCTAATAATTTCAATTAGCTCGTCGATGGGCACACCGTTATCAATGATTTCAATTAGCTGATCAGTTATAGCTTCCAATAGCTTTCCTCTGAGTGGATGGTTTACATCCAATAAGCTATATACTCTCTGATGAATCTGGGGTAGCGGCTGTCCATCCCACCAAGAAACTACCTCGAGATAGTTCTCACTCAATAGTTCCAACCCCTTATTCATAAATTCATCGTTACCTGAAGCTTCCCACCAATCAAGTAGCAAGTTAATCCGCTCTGAAAGTGAGAGATCATCTTGTAAAATCATCGCCTCATTATCCTTTGTTTTACGAAGGATAGAGGGCGTGGTTTCAATTACTCGAGAAAAATCGAAAAATTTAAGAGCATAATCTCTTAAAATGTCTGATTGATGCTTGAAGGAATCCTGTACATGTGACCACAATTTAAGAGCGAAATCTGCCCTCTGAATAGTAGGAGGCAGTAGCACTAAGAACTCATGACTACTAAGGAATAACTTTAAGTAATCTCGCAGGGAAGGATTTACGA
>VYGS01000092.1 GCA_009841725.1 Gammaproteobacteria bacterium | reverse complement strand
TGGGAATTATATCCATGAGTAACATTCACTCGGATACTGTTCCGCGTCCTGCCCAGGCAACCCCGCGACATATCTCTCACGAACATTCTCGGACGCACCGGGAGAAGCCAGCGGCCTCATGTCCCACCCGGCCAACGCAAGACCGCGCTGGAGAATGTTCCGGGACGCATTGGCATCCCGATCCATCACCACACCACAGCCACCGCATTCGAACACCCTCTTCTCCAGAGGCATCTTCTGCCTGTGACCGCATACCGAGCAATCGGTACTGGTGTGCTTCGGGTCCACCCGCACCACCTCCCCACCGGCACTTTCAGCCTTGTAGGTCAGCATGTCGACGAATCGACCCCACTGTTGTTCCTGTATCACCCTCGCCAGACAGTGATTGCGCATCATGTTCGGGATTTTCAGGTCCTCGACGGCAATCCGGTTATGGCGCCTGACGATCTCACTGGTCACCCTGTGAAGGGATTGAGACTCCTTGATGCGAACTCGTTCGCATTCCCTCCTCAGAGCGTTAACCTTCTTCCTGCGGCTCACAGAACCTCTCTCCGCTCTCGACACCTTTCTCTGCAACCGCTTGAGCTCCCGACGGTCCAGTCGTACCGCATCAACCGTCTCACCGGTCGACAGAATGGCCCGGTCCTTCAAGCCCAAATCAACCCCTATCGGCGCATCAGTCTTCCTGGCTTCAACGTTCTCGATCTCCACCACAAACTGGACGGTAATCCGCAAGGCAGACTTCACAATCCGAACCAGCCTGATCCGACTCTCCGGCACCGAGTCCATCCGAAACCGACCGATACCCTTCACCTTGATCGAATCGCCGTGAAACCTCGGTTGCGGAATCTCGAACGACCGAATTCCCCGATTCCGGCTCTTGTATCTCGGAAAGCCCGGCTTCTCTCCGTTCTTCACCCGGCGGAAAAAAGACTTCATGCCCTTGTCGAGAGTCCGCAGGGCGGTTCGCTGGGGTTGCGCCGCATACCGGCTGAAATCGGGGCCTCGCCTGATTTCGGTCAACGACTTCTGCTGATCGAGATAGGTGATGGACTTGCCCGTCTTCTCGTAGCAGTCAATCCGTTCCTGGAGCCCCGCATTGTACAGGTCCGTCTGCTGACGCAAGAACGCATCAAGACAGACATGCGTCGAACGGGAGACCTTCGCGGTCTTGACGATGGTGCGTATCATGTTGAAATTATAATATAAATCCAGATGTTACTTATGGATATAATTCCCAATTGATTCATCGATCGATTATAGCCCTGACCGGGCCGAAGCTTCTGCGATGGATCTCGGTAATGCCCAGGGTTTCCAGTACGGACAGATGATATGGCGTCGGGTAGCCCTTGTGGCGCTCGAAACCATACCCGGGGAAACGGCGTCCAAGCTCAAGCATGTAGCGATCCCGGGCCTCCTTGGCGAGGATCGAGGCCGCCGAAATCTCTTCGTGCAGGCCGTCACCCCCGACCACGGCCTGACAGGGACAGTCCACATCAATGGAATGACATCCGTCGACTCGCACCAGACTCGCCTGGAATTCCAGCCCGGCCACCGCCTTCCTCATGGCAAGCAAGGCGGCTCGGAGTATGTTGATCCGGTCGATCTCCTCCACATCGACCTGTTCCACATTCCAGCCAAGCGCACAGCGCTTGATTTCGCTCTCCAGCTCCCCCCTTCGCTTCGCGGACAGCTTCTTTGAATCAGCCAGTCCCCGGATCGGGCGATCGGGATCGAGAACCACGGCAGCCGCGAACACGTCTCCCGCGATCGGTCCCCTGCCCGCTTCATCCACCCCGGCGATCAGCATGCCTGCTCACCGAGCATGCCGGCCACGGCGTCAGCAGCCTGTCTGCTTGCATTCGCCCTGAGTTGATGACGCAATGCCCTGAACTCTCCTTCAAGCCTTGCGGCCCGGTCCCTGTCACCCATCATCTGGCGCACGCTTTCGGCAATGCGCCCGGCCGTCGCCCGGCTCTGGATCAGTTCGGGAATTTCCGGCTTCGGCAACAGGTGGTTCGGCATCGAATAATGGCTGACCCGGCTCAGCATCCTGAAGATCACCCATGTCGGTGACGAAACCCGGTATATGACCACATGCAATCGTTCCATCAGCGCCGCCTCAAGTGCTGCGGTTCCCGATGCCAGTATCGCGATGTCGCATGCCTCGAGCGCTTGCCGTGAACGCTCATCAATGAACACGATCGGCAAATCCGACACGTCTCCAGACAGGGCGAAAAACTGCTTGCGCGTCTCGGCATTCGCGAATGGCAGGATGAACTGCAATGCCGGATCGGCTTCGTGCAAGAGGCGGGCCGCCCCGATCATGATTTCGCCCAGTCGCCGGATTTCCGTACTCCGGCTTCCGGGCAGCAGGGCCACCACGCGCTCCCCGGATCCGATATCGAGACCGAGGTCCCGCCTGGCCCGTTCCCGGTCGGGATTGCGGATTTCGTCGGCAACCGGATGGCCGACGAACGTGGCGGCAATGCCGTGCTTTCTGTAGTAGTCCGCCTCGAAAGGAAACAGGACCAGCATCCTGTCAACGGAGTTGTGGATCTTGCGAATCCGGTATTCCCGCCACGCCCAGACCGTCGGGCTGACGTAATGCACGGTCGGAATTCCCTTTCGTTTCAGCTTCGCAGCCAGCTTCAGGTTGAAATCCGGCACGTCAACGCCGACAAACACATCGGGCGGGTCGGCGACAAATTTCCGATACAGCGACCGGCGAATTTTCAGGATGCCGCCAAGACGGACAAACAGTTCGTCCAGACCCATCAGGCCGATTGATCGCATGTCATGCAAGGTGGTGCATCCCGCCTTGCGCATCTTCGGTCCACCGATCCCGACGAAACGGGCTTTCGGGTAGAGATTCCTGAATTCGCTGATGAATCCGGCTCCCAGGGAGTCGCCGGACGGTTCTCCGGCAACGATGCCTACCAGCACGGCACGCTCCGGATTCATGACAGGCATCGAATCCTGCTTGCCCGGGCAGGAACGGTTATGCCAGGCAAAACGGGCGTTCCTGGAGTTGCCGATTGCATGGGCTAGCGGGCGATGCCGCGCTTCGTGCGGGTCATGAAATCGGCGAATGCATGCACGTGTTCGTCATCATCGGAAAGCCGGCGAATTTGATCCAGAGCCGAATTCATGTCGAGGCCCTTTCTGTAGAACAGCCGGTACGCCCGGTTCAGCAACTGGATCGTGCTGCTCTCGAAATCCCGGCGTTTCAGGCCGGTCGTGTTGATGCCATGGGGCTCGCCCGGATTGCCCGCCGCTACAATGTAGGGAGGGATGTCCTGCAGACAGATACACCCTATCCCCGTGATGCAGTGCTGGCCGATCCGGCAGAACTGATGCACCAGCGTGAATCCGCCGAGGATCGCGTTGCTCTCGACCTCCACGTGTCCGGCAAGGCTGGCGCCGTTGGCGAAAATGATTTGATCTCCCAGTGTGCAGTCATGGGCAATGTGCGTGTATGACATGATGAAATTGTCGCTCCCGATCCGGGTCAGGCCGAGGCCCCCGATCTTCGGGTCGGTGCCCCGGTTGATTGTCGAATATTCACGGACGGTATTGCGGTCGCCGATAACCAGCCGGGTCGGCTCGTCTGCATAGCCCTGGTGCTGCGGGCTTTCACCAATCGAGCAGTATTGGTAGATCCTGTTGTCCTTGCCGATGTCGGTGTGATTGCAAATCACGACATGCGGGCCGATCCATGTTCCCTGTCCGATATTGACATCGCGCCCAATGATCGAATACGGACCGACGCTGACACCCTCACCCAGTTTCGCCGATGGATCAATAATCGCCGTTTTGTGAATCTCAGTCATCTTCCATGACAATCCGGTAGGTGAAAATGACTTCCGCGGTGGCGGCAACATGGCCGTCCACGGTGGCGGTTGTCGCATACTTCCAGATCCGGCGCTTGTAGTTTGTCTGGCGCACTTCCAGCAAGAGCCGGTCGCCGGGTTCCACCTGCCGCTTGAAGCGGACGTTGTCGATCCCCGCAAACAGGAAAATGATGTCGTCCTCGATCTCCTCCCCGACGTCGAGGCTGGCATGGATGGCCGAAGCCTGGGCCAGCGCCTCCAGAATCAGGACACCGGGAAACACCGGCCGATCCGGAAAATGTCCTTGAAAGAAAGGCTCGTTCACGGTGACATTCTTGACCGCTGTCAGAGAGTCTCCGGGAGCATGGGCGAGCACCTTGTCGACCAAAAGGAAAGGATACCGGTGCGGAAGTATCTTTCTGATTCTGTGAATGTCCACATGGCAAGGATCAGCCATCGTTCTCTCCCGCAGTTGCATCATGAGTTCGAGAGAATCCGTCCTCTATTTCTCCTTCGTCCGGTTTGATCTGGTTCAGGAATTTTCTGCCTGCTGTTCCAAGACGCCTCAATACCGCCAGATTTTTCCTCCAGATTCTTGCCGGCTGGGCAGGAATCATGGAGGCATATTCGCCCGGTTCCCGAATGCTTGCGGAAACCAGCGTATTGGCCAGGATGTCGACGTCGTCGGCAATCTCGAGGTGGCCCAGAATGGCGGCCCGCCCCCCGATCCGGCAGCGCCGGCCGATCCGGGTGCTTCCGGCGATGCCCACACAGCCGGCAATCGCCGTGTCCTCCCCGATTTTCACGTTATGCGCGATCTGGATCAGGTTATCCATTTTCACGCCATCGGCGATCACGGTATCGTCAAGCGCGCCGCGGTCAATCGTGGTGTTGGCGCCCACATCGACCCGCTCGCCGATCACGACTCGGCCAAGCTGCTCGATTCGCTCCCATTTCGCTCCATCCTGCGCGTAGCCAAAGCCACAGGAACCGATCACCGCTCCGGCAGAGATCATGCATTGCCCGCCAATGACGCAAGAATCCATGATGACGGCACGCTCTTCGATCACCGTATTCTCGCCGATCGTCACCTCCCGTCCGACATGGACGCCTCCCCCTATTCTTGCCCCGTCGCCGATCACGGCATCGTGCCCGACAACAGAGAAATGCCCGATGCTGACGCTGGCGCCAAGCCGGGCCGTCTTTGCCACGACCGCATTCCGGGAGATTCCGGGTGCCTGCCGATCGGCACGCGCGAACAGCCGACTCACTCTGGCATAGGCCAGGTGAGGATCGCCGACGATAATCCGGTGCATCGAAAAAAGGGCCGCGTGCTCAGCCTTGACCAGGATCGCCCCGGCTTTTGTTTGCGGGCGATGCCGGTGTGCCCGGCCATTGAAATAGGTCAGCGAACGGCTGTCCGCAGTCTCCATGCTCTTGAGCGAGTCGACAATGAAATCCGGCTCCCCATCCACCCGGCCGTTCACCTCATCCGCGATAGCGCCCAAGGACATCATCGTATCGACCCCGAATTCCCCACATTCCCGACATGCCACCGGGCGTCGTCAGGATCCTCCCTCTTCCCTGAACATGCGCTCGAGCTCTTTCAGTATCATGTCGGTGAAGTCGATACTGCTGCTGGCGTAGACGACCTGCTGCAAAACCAGATCGATCTCCTGTTCCCTGGCGACCTTGAAAATCACCTGCGAAATCATTTCCTCGAGCCGGACAATGCCCTGATTGCGGCTCCGGCTGTAGTCGTCATTGTAGAGTTCCTGTTCCCTGCGCAAGAATCTCTGCAGATCGGTGAGCTCCTGCAGCTTTTCATCAACCTCCTCCGAGGTCATCAGCAGGGAATTCTTCTTGAGGTCCTCCTCCTTGGCGATGTATTCGTCCATCCGTCTTTGCAGGTCCTGTCTTCTCACTCCGAATTCCTCTTCGAGCTTCTGCATCTCCACCCGGCCCTGCGGGGATTCGTCGATCAGCCTGCGCGCATCGACATAAGCTATGGTCTGGGCCATGAGCTGGGCCGGCAATGCCAGCATTCCAATACAAAAAATGACAAGCCTGAACGTCGATTTCATGATGAATGGGTACCGTTATCGATATTGAATGGAGTGAACCGTGATTCTGGAATTGCCATGGACTTTATCTGAAAACCGTTCCCACCGATATCTGCAATTCCTCGGTATCGTCGTCTTCTTTGTCGTTCAGCGCAACGCCGTAGCTGAATGTCAGGGGGCCGATCGCCGAAAACCAGTTGAAGAACACGCCCGCCGAATAGCGCAGGTCGCCGAGTTCCACGGACTGATCGCCCCTCCAGACCATGCCGCCGTCCGTAAACAGGCCGATCCGCTTGTCCTTGGCTTCCGCCCCGAATGCCGGAAACAGCAGCTCGACATTCATCAGCACCCGCTTGCTCCCGCCTATCGGCTCCGGAGTGATGCTCTCGTTCCCTTCTTTATTAGGGTCGGAC
>VYGS01000054.1 GCA_009841725.1 Gammaproteobacteria bacterium | reverse complement strand
CGGGATGCATGTGACGCTCGGCGCTATCATGCTGACCGTCATGCTGTTCAGGGCGATGCGCGGGCACTTCACCAAGGAGCGGCATTTCGCGTTCGAGGCGGCGGCCTGGTACTGGCATTTCGTCGACGTGGTCTGGCTTGGACTCTTCATCTTCGTATATATCCTGTAACGTTCCGGATATCCGGTCGCAAAAAAGCGCTGCGGTGGCAGCGCTTTTTTGTCAGTGGGACGGAGACAAGTCGAGGTCGGAGAATCTACTGCCCAAAGCCGTGGGGCATGATCCATCCCATGCGAATTCCGATGGCCAGAAGCAGCATGATGAAAAGCGAAATCCCGACCCGAAGGAACAGTGTCTTGACGATCCGCCGTCCGCTCGCAGGATCCCGCATGAGATAATAAAATGCCGTGAACAGGCTGACGATCACGAATCCGAGCAGAATGAGGATTATGGCCTTGAACAGCATCAGGATGGCGGGGGAATTCCGATTGCCGATATATGAACATGAAGTCCCGGAAAAGACCAGCAGTATTTTTGATTTTCGGGTGCTACGTTGCCGCGCTTTCGCTGCTGGTTTCACTGGGCGCCTGGCAATTTATGCGGGGCATGCATAAGGCGGATCTGGAGTCGCGGATCGGTGCTGTCGCCGACAGAACGGTCGTCCTGGATACCGCCCCCGAAAGCTGGGCCCATCTCGACTATGTGCGGGTCAGGCTGACGGGTTCCATGGACACGGCCAGAACCCTGTTGCTGGACAACCGCGTCCACCGCGGACAGGTGGGATACGAAGTGATCGTGCCGTTTGCCTTGCAGGACGGGAGCGCGACCGTGCTGGTCAACCGGGGATGGATTCCGAGAGAGGGGGTAGAGATGCTGGACGATGGTCCGGCAATCCGTGAGACGGAGATTGCCGGGCAGCTGTATCGTCCGGACACCGGGATCATGCTGGTGGACACGATGTCGGCAACCGACCGATGGCCCGTGGTAATCCAGTATCTCGATATTCCTGTCCTGTCGGACCATCTGGGGCTGGCGCTTGAGCCGGCGATGGTGGTGCTGGATGCGGATGCGGCGCAAGGCTTTGAACGAATCTGGCAGCCCTATGTCATGAATTCGGCAAGGCATTACGGCTATGCGGTGCAATGGTGGGGGCTGGCGGTTGTGCTGCTGGTGTTCGGATGGATTTGGAAATTCGGGAGACAAAGAAAACATGGTGGCTGACATGAATCGACGGACGGGTATTTCAAGAGCCAAGCTCATCATTCTCTCGTTGCTGTTCCTCGGACCGCTGGCGGCGGCATTTGTCTGGTATTACGGCCTGGACGCAGATCTGGCGCCGGGACAGACCAACCATGCGCCGCTGGTCAGCCCCCCGGTTCCCCTGGAGGATTTCGAGAATCCCGGATACGGAGGCGGAACGGTCTCGCTGGCCGACATGAAGAGAAAGTGGAGAATCGTTCATGTCGTCGGCGACATGTGCGGGCAGGGATGCGAAACCCTGCTCTACAACACCCGGCAGGTGCGCCTCGCAGTGGGAAAGAACGCCCATCGGGTCGCGCGAGTGGTGCTCGTCGGCAATCCGGAGCTGGTGGAGCGGTTGAGACGGGATCATCCCGACGCCGATCTGATCATGCCCGCCGACCGGGGCGTGGAACGCCAACTCGTTCCCATCATCCAGCGGCGCGGGCCGGATTCCCGGGATGCCCTGCTGATCGATCCGCTCGGCAATGTCATGATGGCAATCCCCCACGATCTTGATCCCAAGCTGCTGCTCAAGGATCTGAAGAAGCTGTTGAAACTCTCCCGGATCGGATAAGGCCCGCAGGAAAATGATCAAGAGATGTCGTGCGGCGGCGTTCGCGTCAAACTGGTTGTCCAAAACGGGTACACTATGCGAAGGGTCGTCAGCAATTTCGTCTCATTGCAGCAGGACGGTTGAAGGGGCCGGTTTGATCGGAAGCCCGGATGCGGGGACGATTGCCGGATGCGATTCCCGTTGAAGGGAAATTCGGATAACGGTCGGAAAAAAGCGCAGCACATGAGCAAGAAAGACAAACTTTGGTCCGGGAGGTTTTCCCGTGAAACCAGCGATCTGATGGAACGGTTTTCCCAGTCGGTGAGTTTCGACAAGCGGCTTTACAGACATGATATCGCGGGGTCTCTCGCCCATGCCGAGATGCTCTCCGCACAGGGCGTCATCACCACGGCCGAGTTCAGAAAGATCAGGAAGGGTCTCAGGGAAATACAAAAGGAAATCGAGTCCGGAAAGTTTCTCTGGTCGGTCGAGCAGGAGGATGTTCACATGAACATCGAATCGGCATTGATCGAGAAAATCGGTGAAGCCGGAAAAAAACTCCATACCGGCCGGTCACGAAATGACCAGGTGTCGACCGACATGCGGTTGTACATGATGGAGGAGATTGATGCGATCTGCGACCTGATTACCGGAATCCAGCGCGAGCTGGTGCGCCGTGCAGACCAGGAATCGGGAACCGTCATGCCCGGATGGACCCACATGCAGCCTGCCCAGCCGGTGACATTCGGCCATCATCTGCTGGCCTGGAATCAGATGTTCGAGCGGGACTACCGGCGGTTTCGGGACTGCCGTGGCCGAACCGGAGAATGCCCGCTGGGTTCTGCGGCCCTGGCCGGCACGGGGTATCCGATCGACCGCAAGATGACCGCCGCCCAGCTCGGCTTTGCAAGGGTGATGGCGAATTCCCTGGATGGCGTGTCGGACCGGGATTTCGCCATGGAATTTGCCGCCTGCGGCTCCATCCTGATGATTCATATCTCCCGAATCGCCGAGGAACTGGTTCTGTGGTCGATGCCGGCTCTGGACTTCGTCGACATCGGGGAGGGTTTCTGCACGGGCTCGAGCATCATGCCGCAGAAGAAGAACCCCGATGTCGCCGAACTGATGCGCGGCAAGTCCGGCAGGGCGGTCGGCAACCTGGTCACGCTGCTGACCATCATGAAGAGCCAGCCTCTGGCCTACAACCGGGACAATCAGGAAGACAAGGAACCGCTGTTCGATCAGGTGGACACGGTCAAGTCGTGCCTGGAGGTTTTCAGGGCGATGCTTCCCGGCATCGTGGTGCATCCGGAGAACATGACCCGGGCGGCCACGGTGGGAAATCCGACCGCCACGGATCTCGCCGACTATCTGGTCGGCAAGCAAATCCCGTTTCGCGATGCGCACGAAATCGTCGGGAGAATTGTGGGCTACACCGTCTGGAACGACACCCATCTGCATGAAATACCCCTGGAAAAACTGAGAGAGTTCAGCGACAGGATCGAGGAGGACGTGTTCGAGACGATCACTCTGGAAGGTTCCATATCGAGACGGAATCATGCTGGCGGGACGGCGCCCAAGCAGGTTCGCAAGGCGGCCCGCGACGCGATGCGGACAATCAAGGCGCGCTCCCAGTGAGCGGAAAACAGGGAGCGGGAAGGCGATCGAACACCGTTCTGGCGGCGGTTGTGGCGACGGTTCTGGCTTCCCTTGCCGGGATGTCCGGATGCGGCCAGAAAGGGCCCCTGTATATTCCCGAGCCGGTTGTGGAAACTCCCGGGCCGGGCGACATGAAGGAAGCCGAGGATGAGGAGACATCGCAATCCGGGTAGGCGCGCGGATCGCGGCATATTGCCGATTCTCCGGGATCGGCTGTAGAATCGCCCTCGCCGACATGCCGCCTTGCGGCACATGATCGAATGGACCACTTCAACTTCACAGATTCCCTGCTCCATGCCGAGAGCGTTCCGGTTTCCGACATCGTGGAGGCGGTCGGCACGCCGTGCTACGTGTATTCGCGGGCCACGCTCGAGCGTCACTGGCATGCCTTCGATCGGGCGTTCGGCGATTATCCGCACCGGATCCACTATGCGGTGAAGGCCAACGCCAATCTCGCGGTCCTGAACGTACTGGCCCGGCTGGGGTCCGGTTTTGACATCGTATCGGGCGGCGAGCTGGCGCGCGTGATCGCGGCGGGCGGCAATTCCGCCCACACGATTTTTTCCGGAGTGTGCAAGCAGGAATGGGAGATACGCGAGGCCCTTGAATCGGGAATCGGCGTATTCAATATCGAATCGGAAGGAGAGCTCGAGGCGATTTCCCGGATCGCCGGGGAGATGAATGCCGAGGCGGGAATATCGGTGCGAATCAACCCGGACGTCGATGCCAGGACCCATCCCTACATCTCGACCGGCCTCAAACTGAGCAAGTTCGGCCTGTCGCAGGACCGGGCGCTCGATATCTATCTTCGGGCCGCACAATCCCCCGGTATCCGTGTACACGGTGTTGCCTGCCATATCGGTTCCCAGATCGTCGAGCTTGCCCCGTACCGGGATGCGCTCGACAGGGTGCTCGATTTCGTGGAGCAGCTCGGGGAGCGCGGCATAACGGTCATGGAGATCGACTTTGGCGGGGGATTGGGAGTGCGATACCGGGACGAGTCTCCTCCCGCTCCGGATGAATATGCGCGGCAGATCCGCGAGCAGATGGTCAGCCGGGGTTTCCGCATTCCGGTGGCCATCGAACCGGGCCGGGCGATTGCCGGCAATGCCGGCATTCTCGTGACCCGGGTTCACAGTCTCAAGCGCAACGAGCAGGCCGCATTCTGCATTGTCGATGCGGCCATGAACGACCTGATCCGCCCTGCGCTCTACCAGGCCTACCACGAAATCGTCGAGGTGGTCCGGGACGGCGCGCGCGAGCGGGGCGTCTATGACGTGGTCGGCCCGGTCTGCGAGAGCGCGGACTTTATCGGAAAAGACCGGGAGCTTGCGGTCCGGCCCGGAGATCTCCTGGCGGTGCGGACGGCGGGCGCCTACGGCGCCGTCCTGGGTTCGAACTACAACAGCCGGCCGAGACCGGCCGAGGTCATGGTGGACGGCGGTACGTTCCAGGTGGTCCGGGCCAGGGAGAATCCCGCGGAGCTGTTCGGAAGCGAGGCCCTGCTGCCCTGAATGGCGCCCTGGCCCGAAGGGTCCGCAACCGGAATCAGTCGGGCGGGCGGTCGACCGGCACATGGCCGGTCGGCACGTGCCGCCGGGCCGTGTCGCAGTGGGGGAAATGGTCGTCGAAAAAGATGTCGGCGCCGAAACACTTCAGAAAGGTGCCCTTGTCCATTCCGCCGAGAAAATAGCTCTCGTCGATCCGGATGTTCCAGGCCCGCAACGTCCTGATCACCCTCTCGTGGGCCGGCGCGGCCCGCGACGTGACCAGAGCGGTCCGGATCGGCGAGTCACTGCGCTCCTGCTGGATTCTGTGAAGCGCCGACAGGAAGTTCTTGAACGGCCCGCCGGGAAGCGGCTGCCTGGCGGATTTTCTCTCGTGCTCGGCGAACTCGACGATGCCCTTTTCCCGGTAAATCCTGTCTGACGCGTCCGAAAACAGGACCGAGTCGCCGTCAAAGGCGATCTTGAGCAGGTCGTTCGGCTGTTCCTGTGCCTCGGACGGAAGGATCGTCGCGGCGGCATGGCCGATGGACAGCGCCAGCGCCACGTCTTCGGGGTCGGCGGACAGGAACAGGTCGGCCCCGAAGGGCTTGACGTACTTGTAGGGGGAGCCCCCCGAGGTGAAGGCGGCCCGGGTGATGTTGAGGCCATAGTGCTCGATCGAATTGAAGATCCTCAGGCCGGTGTCGGCGCTGTTGCGCGAGATCAGGACGATTTCCACGCACGGAGCCCCGCCGTCCTCCCCGGTGTCGTTGAGCGCGAGAAATTTCTGGACCATGGGGAACGCGACGCCCGGTGGAAGCAGTTCGTTCTCGCGTTCGATCTGGTACCTGCAGTAGGCACTGATGCCCTCCTCCACGAAAACCCGATGGCTTTCCGAAAGATCGAACAGCGCCCGGGTCGAAATGGCGATGACGAGAGTGTTTTCAGACGGCCTGGACATGATGTATCTTGCTGATCAGTTCGATCACGGGCCGGGTTTGCGGCCGCACACCGTGCCAGAAGCTGAACGAGGCGGCGGCCTGCTCGACCAGCATGCCCAGGCCATCGTGGACCGTATCTGTCCCGTTGTCGAGCGCCCATTCCATGAACGGGGTCGAGCGCGGACCGTACACCATGTCGTAAGCCAGGGTGTTCGCGCCGATGCAGCGCGGGTCGAGGTCGGGCACCTGGCCGTCCAGGCTTGCCGCGGTCGCGTTGATGACCAGATCGAAACGCCGTTGGCCGGTTTCCTGAAAGGTCAGCGGGGCGACTCCGTCGCCGAAATACCCGGCGAGTTCGGAGGCTTTTCCCGGCGTCCTGTTGGTCAGGCCCAAGTATGCGGGACCACATTCCAGAAGCGGTTGCAGCACGCCCCGGGCGGCGCCGCCTGCGCCGACCAGCAAAATGGAGCGG
>VYGS01000093.1:1245-6465 GCA_009841725.1 Gammaproteobacteria bacterium | reverse complement strand
TTTTCATTCCATGAAAATCGAAGGAAGCGCTCCGAGAGTCAGCGCCTTTGCGAATCCATGCTGCGACAGGCATCGAAAATAATGCACGGCGGGCATTTCGATTCGGCAAACTCATAATAAAATCACGCTCATGCGAACAATCATGCTGACATGCCTGATTCTGGTAGCCGGTTGCGGGGGCGCGCCCGCCGTCGATCCGGCTGCGGAAGAGCCGGAACCCCCCGAAGCCACCGAGACATTCCAGTCCATCTCGCTTGCCAACATCGACGAATCGGAAATCAGGACCCCCCGGGTATTGCAGAAGGCGGAACTCGACCTGGCTCTCGTGATCGAGTCCGGCGCCGAGTGGATGGTGCACGAGGCATCCATCTCGGATGAACCGGTCAGCCTGAGCGAGCTGCTGGCCGCCGCACGCGACCGCTTTGACAACGGCAATCCGGAGGACGGGAAGCGGCTTGCCCGGCTCGTCTCCGAATTCGCCGGGCTGGCGCTCGCCCAGCAGAGCCTGAACAGACACGCCCTCCCGTCCTACCCGGACGCCGAATAGCGGACATACGGCGGATGGACCAGAAAATCTACACGGTCAGGGAACTGAGCCACGCCCTGCGCAACACGCTGGAATCGCGCTTCCGGGCGATCCGGGTGGAAGGCGAGTTGTCGGGGATCTCGGCGCCCTCTTCGGGACACCTTTACTTTTCTCTGAAAGAAGGCAATGCCCTGATCCGCTGCGCCTGGTTCAGAAACCGTCAAAAGCGAGGGGCGATCGTGCCTGAGGAAGGCATGCAGGTGATCGCGGACGGGCAGATCTCCGTTTACGAATCTCGCGGCGACCTGCAACTGATAGTCACCGACATGCAGGTGTCGGGCGAAGGGGCGCTGAAACTGGCCTTTGAAAGGCTGAAGAGGAAACTTCAGGCGGAAGGGCTGTTCGAACCGGACACGAAGCGACCCCTGCCGGCATTTCCGAAGACGGTCGGTCTGCTGACCTCTCCCGGAGGCGCCGTCCTGCACGACATGCTCGTCACCATGAACCGGCGCTTCCCCATGGTCCGCGTGATCCTCTATCCCGTTCCGGTTCAGGGAGACAGTGCCCCGCCCGAGATCGCCCGGATGCTCGACATCGCGTCAAGGAGAAATGAAGTCGACGTGATCGTGGTGGCCCGGGGAGGCGGTTCGGCCGAGGATCTCCAGATGTTCAACGATGAGGAAGTGGCCCGGGCGATCTTCCGCTGCGGGATTCCCGTCATCAGCGCGGTCGGGCATGAAATCGATTTCTCAATCTCGGATTTCGTCGCCGATCACCGGGCTCCCACCCCGACCGCGGCCGCGGAGCTCGTGACCGCGGACGGCTCGAGGGTCCGAGAAAGAATCCGGCACCTGTCAGTCCGACTGGAAGATCTCGTCCAACGGGCTTCCCAGCAGCGGCA
The DNA here is from genome assembly GCA_009841725.1 of Gammaproteobacteria bacterium. GTDB lineage: Bacteria > Pseudomonadota > Gammaproteobacteria > Arenicellales > Poriferihabitantaceae > Poriferihabitans. The sequence continues at coordinate 5,038 of VYGS01000093.1, read as the reverse complement.
GCAGACACTCGACTATCTCTCGGCAAGGCTGGCGCGTCCGGATCACCGGCTCCGTCTGCAACAGCAAAGCCGCATCCACCTCACCCACCGCCTGTCCGCCCGGATCCAACGGGATATCGAAAGCCGCCGCATACGGCTCAATACGGCCATCTCGTCATTGCGAATCCATTCTCCTTCGTCGCGTGTCGACCTTCTGAGACAGCGGGCCGATCATTGCCGTACCGCACTGGACCGGGCCATGTCGGGCCATCTGGCCGAACGGGCAGGACAGGTGGAACGGCTCCACCGGGCCATTGAAATCCTGGGGCCCTCGACAACACTGAATCGGGGGTACGCCATCGCGTTCGACAAGGACGGTGCCGTGATCATGTCCCCTTCCGATGTCGAGTCCGGCGACCCGCTCGATATCCGGGTTGCCAAAGGACAGATCGCGGCGACCGCAAAATAATCCGGACCCGCGGTCATGCATCGGCCTGCACGGTTCATTCCTTTCCTGCTTCTCGTGGCGGCGCTGATGCTTTCCGTCTCGCCGGGGCGCTCCGATCTGCCCAGGCACCAGGGCTTTCCCGGAGGCGTCTCACTGGTTCCGCTTGGCCAACACGAGCACAAGCCGAATGCCTTTTTCGGCCTTGAACCGGTGCTGGTCATACGGGACGAGGACGAATGGCTGGCCGTGGTGGGGCTGCCGATGGACATTGCCCCGGGAAAATACCTGCTACGAGTCGCCCCCGACGACGATGGAGCGGGCCGACACGGCACGCATGCCTTCACGGTTCACCCGCTTCACCCCAGATACAGGCAGCGGGCGATCAGACTGCCTCGGGAATTGGCGCCCCGACAACTTGCCGGTCCCGACAACCGGGAAATTGTAGCCATCGACGAGAGGCCGATGTCCGAACACACCGGGCCCGTTGCGGATTTTCAATTCGTACATGTGATCGCTTCGGGGAGCTTCGTCCCTTATGGGCGCATCGTGACTCGCACCGACGATGTCGACGCTTTCCTGCAGGACCATCCGTGGCTGACCTACCTGACATCACCCGGGGAAACCGCCCGCGCTCCGGGTCGCGGAGTTGTCGAGCGTGGCTTGTCCCCCGATGCCCCCGGACAGGGCGTCATCATCCGCCACGCGGAACATTTCAGGTCGATCCTGACCTTCATGGGAGATTCCCCGGTTGCCGCGGGAGATACGATTGAAACCGGCCAGCCGATCGGTACCGCCTCGCTTGACGAATCCATCGGATCGGGCCGGATCGACTGGCACCTGCTTCTCAACGGCGTACCGGTCGATCCCCTGCTGTTCGTCAACGGCTCATCTGCGGCGCCCTGAGCCACGCTCGGCTGACTTGCCTCCGGCAAACGGGTTGTCGCCAACCCGCATGATGATGCGCACGGGAGTACCCCGCAGCCGATAGGCCCTGGCCAGGAATCTGGAGAGATATCGACGGTACGACTCCGGCAGCTTGTCTGCCTGATTGCCGTGAATCACGACCAGAGGCGGGTTGCTGCCGGCCTGGTGAGCGAATTTGAGCTTGATCTGCCTGTTCCGGTATGCGGGCGGCGGAGTGCTGGAGATCGCCTCCTGGAGCACGCGATTGAGGCTGGACGTCGGAATCTTGATCATCGCCGACTCCCTTGCCCGTATCGCAGCCGGTAGCACGTCGTCAAGATTGGATCCGTACAGGGCGGAAATCGCGACATGTTCACAGTCGGGAAGAAACGACAGCCTTTCCCCGGCATCCCGGATCATCCTGTTCTTCCAGCTGCGATCCAGGCCGTCCCACTTGTTCAGCACCACGGCAAGGGAACGACCGAGTTCATGGATCATCCCGGCGATCGCCACATCCTGTGATTCGATACCGGTTCTCGCGTCGAGAACCAGCAACACCGCATCGCTGGCCTCGATCGCCTGGAGGGTCTTCACCACGGAAAATTTTTCGATCCGGTCCCGGACGACCGCCTTTTTCCGGATTCCGGCCGTGTCAACCAGGTCATACTCGTTGCCATCGATCCTGACCGGGGTGCGGACGCAATCACGAGTCGTTCCCGGCAGGCTGCTGACGATGGCCCTTTTCTCTCCGGAAAGCCTGTTCAACAAGGTCGATTTTCCGACATTGGGACGCCCGACGATGGCGATGGCGGGAATCCGGGCGGTGTCCGCGCCCTCTACCGGGACATCGGGTTCCCCTTCGAAGAGCGACTCAAGAAGCTTCCCGATTCCGCTGCCCCGACGGGCGGAGACCGGAACCGGTTTCCCCAGGCCAAGTTCCTCGAACTCCGAGGTGGCGATATCGGGGTCGACACCCTCCGTCTTGTTGACGATCAGCCTGACCGTCGCGCCCGAGGCGCGAAGCCATTGCGCGATCTCCCTGTCGTGCATCAATACCCCATCGAGCGCATCGACCACAAACAGCACCGTGTCCGATTCAATCAGAAGCTGCTCGACCTGTCCATGGACCTGCGAGGCAAAATCGTCACCGTCCAGATCGAGCCCGCCGGAATCGACCACCAGGAAGGGATGACGGCCAAGCCGGCATTGTCCGTACAGCCGATCGCGGGTCACCCCGGGCCGATCATCGACCAGAGCATCCCGTGATCGGGTCAGTCGGTTGAAAAGAGTCGATTTGCCGACATTTGGCCGACCGATCAATGCGATAACCGGTAACATGATCATCACACCCTGCGGCCATCTGGCCGCAATACCTCAGTTTCTTACGTCGACCAGGGCCAGCTCGCCCTCGGAAGACAGAACAGCTCCCAATCGTCCGTTCTCGACAATCGCGAGGACCGCCCCGGAGACAATGTTCCGGGTGTCGACCAGATCGCCCGAAAGCGGATCCAGACTGTGCAGCCTGCCTTCCGCATCGCCGATCAGCACCCGCCCGTCCACGCTCACGGGCGAACTCATGCCGTGCCCGCGAAATATTTCCTGTCGCCAGGCGATCGTGCCGTCCACCGCCTCCAGCGCGGCCACTTCACCCAGCTCCGATGTGACAAACAGCCGATTCGGCCCAAGCGCCATCGGCAATCTCGTGGAATACTCCGTCTGCCACAGGGTATCCCCGCTGTTGATGCTCAGGGCCTTGACATAGCCCTGATAGGCCGCGGCATAGGCGGTCGTTCCGCGAATCATCGGTGTCGAGTCCACATCGTTGATCCGTTCAATGTCGTTCCGGCCGCCAATAACGCCGATATCCGCCTCCCAGAACAACCGGCCGGTGACCGAGTTCCCGACCATCAGCTTCCCGTTCGACAAGCCGACCAGCATGTAGTCCTGGCCCAGAAGCGGCATCGAGTCGCCCTGGATCGTGAGCCCCGGCAATTCCGTCTCCAGCAGCCAGCGCTGCTCGCCGCTTGCCGGATCGAGCCCGATGATCCGACCGTCCGAGGTCCTGATCACCACTGCTTCCGACACCGCCGCGGGCACCGCGGAGATCTGGCGTTGCACCGACACGGTCCACGCTGTCTGCCCGTCGGCAACACTCAATGCAGTGACATTGCCGTTGTCGTGACCGACCACGGCAAGATTCCCTCCCAGTCCGACTGCAAAACTGATTGGCGAATCCAGCTTCTTTCTCCATATCGTGGACCCGGATTCCGCATCCAGCCTCATCACGTTCCCGTCGCGACTCGCAACGAAGACATCCCCGCCGGCAAAGGCGGGCACCAGGCGGGCATATCCGGATTTGACGCCGACGCCGATGTTCTTCTTCCACAGGACATGGATTTCGTCGACACCGCTGTCGTCGGGAAGTTCCTCGGCCTTGACCGGCTCATGGAACCGGCCCCATAC
>VYGS01000093.1:0-1235 GCA_009841725.1 Gammaproteobacteria bacterium | reverse complement strand
GCCCCATACGGTCGGCTTGGGCACCTTGTTGGAATTGCAGCCAGACAACAGCGCCAGGGCGAGCAGCAATGCGAGAATTCTTGACATCCGATTCTTCATGTGTTGTCCAGTTTGGTTTTCACGAATTCTTTCCGATCCCAATCATCGGTTTGGGCGTCCAGACTCTTGCGGTAGGCCTCCCGGGCACGCTCCCTGTCTCCCTCCCCGGCCCGAAGCGTATACGCATCGCCCAATATTTCCTGATAGCGGGCCTCGAAAGGCTCCATTTGCGTTCCGGCAACCAGTTCCAGGGCCTCTTCGGGACGGTCGAGAGCCAAAAGAACCGAGGACAGGCGTATCCGGGCAATATGGCCGAATCCCTCGTCCCCGGCATGCTCAAGCGCCCATTCCAGTTCACGGGCAGCTTCGTCGAGCCGGCCTTCCCCGACCAGCAGTCCGGCCATGGCCAAGGCCGCCAGCTGGGAATAGGTCAGGGAAGAATACTTGTGCTTGAGCGTGTCCAGACCCGGCCTCGCGGAATCGGCATCGAGACTCCCGCGAACCTGTTCGTAGAGCACCGACGCCGCTTCGGATCTCTCGACCTGGCGGTTTTCCCAGAAGTTGAAACCGGCTATGCCGACGAGCCCCAGGCAGACCGCCACGATGATGGGCTTGCCGTTTTTATGCCAGAACGCCTTGGCCCGGGCCAGGTCGTCGTCTTCCGCGAGCCTCAGCTTGTCGTCTTCCGCCATGGTTTGTCTCGTTTCAGGGCGATGTCAGGCCAGATACTCGACACACCGGTCAACGACCTCGTCGAGCGGGACATTCGCCTGCGGGATGCTCTTTCGAAGATGCTTGAGCTGTATCACGCCTGATTCGCTTTCTTCCTGCCCACGAATCAACGCCAGCACAGCGCCAGACTGATCCGCCCTCTTCAACCGGTTCCCGAGTTTTCCGCCGCCGCAATGCTCCACGACATTGAATCCCCTGTCCCGGAGTTTTTCCGATATCACGACCGAAAGATCGGGGCTGTCAGTCATGTCGATCATGTAGGCGTGAACCGGATCGCCCTCGATGCCGTTGGACTGCAGCATGACAAGCTCAACCAGTCGTTCCATTCCCATGGCAAACCCGATCGCCGGGGCGGGCCTGCCTCCCCGATTCTCAATGAGTGTATCATACCTGCCTCCGGCGAATACGGCCGATTGCGCCCCGCGCCGGTCCGTGGGACATTCAAAAACGGTTGCGGTGTAATA
>VYGS01000048.1 GCA_009841725.1 Gammaproteobacteria bacterium | reverse complement strand
CCCCCCCCCCCCCCCCCCCCCCCCCCCCCCCCCCCCCCCCCCCCCCCCCCCCGATATGCCATCGTTTCAACGACTGTGGAAGTCCCGAGCGAATATAACGGTTGCCGTGAACAATAGCAAAGGCTGATTGTGCACCGGATTTCCACTCGGGGCGGGCGGATACAGCAAAAAGCCAGAACATCGACCTTCGGGGTGGTTGGATGTTGTTACAAGATCATAACATCTTTTCAGCCGTCCTGGCGGCCTTGCCTTGCGGCCGTCCGCGCAAGGAGGCGAATGCCCCGTGTCTCCGATTGCGCGATTTCGGCTATTGCGGCCTGATCGTTGGTATAATCCGTGATTCCATACAGTATTTGGAACTTCTCATCGAACAACTCTACTGGCGGGTGAATTTCTGCGCGAAAAGAGGGGAAATCCGGTTTTCCCGATTTTCGCCGCAATCCAGCCGGAACGTCGGACATTCCAGACGACAGCCGGTCCGCTTGCCACCTCTATCCCGAATTCGACCCTGAAAAGTACGGTCTGGCAATGAACGCAAGAACAGCGCACATCACGAGAGAGACGCGGGAAACCCGCATCGAGGTCAAGATCAACCTTGATGGCACCGGCGCCTGCAACCTGGATACCGGCGTTCCGTTTCTGGAACACATGCTGGAGCAGGTCGCGCGGCACGGCATCGTCGATATCGAGATCTCCGCAAAGGGGGATCTGCATATTGACGACCATCACACGGTAGAGGATATCGGCATCACTCTCGGTCAGGCGGTTACAAAGGCGCTGGGCGACAAACAGGGCATCTCGCGCTACGGCCATGCCTATGTTCCCCTCGATGAGGCCCTGAGCCGGGTGGTCATCGATTTCTCCGGCCGGCCGCTTTTGATCAGCAATGTTGACTACCCGGACCGCATGATCGGCACATTTTCCGTGGCGCTGGTCCATGAATTCTTCCAGGGCTTCTGCAACCATGCGCTGGCAACGGTGCATATGGACGGGCTGAGAGGGAACAACTCCCATCACATCGTCGAGACCCTGTTCAAGGCTTTCGGCCGTGCGTTCAGGGTCGCCGTGGCGCATGACAGCCGGGCGACAGGAGTGCCCTCGACCAAGGGTATGCTGTAATTCCGGGAGCATCGACATGGGGCTGCACCGAGTCGTCATCGTCGATCTTGGAACCGGGAACCTGCGGTCCGTCAGCAAGGCGGTCAGCGCTGTAAGCCCGAAATCCGAGGTCTCCGTTTCCGCCGATCCGGCGGCCATCTCCGGCGCAGATCGCCTGATCCTGCCGGGACAGGGCGCGATCGGCACCTGGCTGAACCAGTTCAGACAGGGACCGGAACTCGAAGAAGCCGTGATGCGGGGTCTGCGGGACAAGCCGGTGCTCGGCATCTGTCTCGGGCTCCAGGCCCTGTACCGCCACAGCAGCGAGAGCGGGGGGCAACCGGGATTTGACCTGCTCGCCGGCAGGGTGCGTCATTTTTCGGAAGCCGAATCGGATTTCGGCGGCGTCCGGGCGCAATCTGGCGGAAAGATCCCCCACATGGGCTGGAACCGGGTTCGGCATTGCAAAGAGCACCCCCTGTGGCAAGACATCCCGGACGGGGAGCGGTTCTATTTCGTCCACAGCTACTATGTCCACAGCGAAGACCCGGAACAGGTGGCGGGGGAGACCGAATACGGAATCCGCTTCACTTCGGCGGCCATGCGGAACAACCTCTTTGCCGTCCAGTTTCATCCCGAAAAAAGCCAGTACGCCGGGCTGACCCTGATCAAGAACTTCATCAACTGGAATGGGGATTGCTGACATGTTGCTGATACCCGCTATCGACATCAAGGACGGCAAATGCGTTCGCCTCAAGCAAGGCGACATGGACCGGGAGACCGTCTATTCCGATGATCCGGTCACCATGGCGAAGCGCTGGATCGATGAAGGCGCCAGAAGACTGCATATCGTGGATCTGGACGGCGCGTTTCGCGGCGAGCCGGTCAACGCCGACATCATTCACCGGATCGCCGACAACCATCCCGAGGTTCCGATCCAGATCGGCGGCGGCATCCGCAACGAAGAGACCGTCGACATCTACGTCCAGGCCGGAGTCCGGTATGTCATCATCGGCACCCAGGCCATCAGGGAACCGCACCTGATCAGCGACCTTTGCGCCGAGTATCCGACCCGGATCATTGTCGGACTGGATGCCCGGGACGGAAAAATCGCCATCGAGGGCTGGTCCAAGCTCTCCCGGCACGACGCGATCGATATGGCCCGGCGATTCGATGACGACGGCGTGGAAGCCATTATCTACACCGACATATCGCGAGACGGGATGATGCAGGGAGTCAACGTGGCGGCCACGGCAGCGCTTGCAGAAGCGATCAACATCCCGGTGATCGCCTCGGGGGGAATCAGCGACATCGAAAGCATCCGGCAACTCGCGCTGGAATCCGGATCGGGCATCGTCGGGGCCATCACCGGACGCGCCATCTACGAAGGAACCCTGGATTTCGCGGCCGGGCAGCGTCTTGCCGACGAGCTTTCCGGGGCCGGGAGCTTCGGGCTGTAGGAGATTCGGTCATGCCTCTTGCAAAACGAATCATTCCCTGTCTCGACGTCGACCGGGGCCGAGTGGTCAAGGGCACCCGCTTTGTGAACCTGCGGGATGCGGGAGACCCGGTCGAGGTGGCGGCCCGCTATGATGCCGAAGGCGCCGACGAGCTGACGTTTCTCGACATCACCGCGAGTTCGGACAACCGCGACACCATCGTTCACGTCGTGGAGGCGGTTGCCGAACAAGTGTTCATTCCGCTGACCGTCGGGGGCGGAATCCGGATGCTCGGGGACATCACCCGCATGCTGAACGCCGGCGCCGACAAGGTCGCGATCAATACAACCGCCGTCAACAATCCGGATTTCATCCGCGAGGCCAGCGGCCATTTCGGCAACCAGTGCATCGTCGTGGCGATCGACGCCAAGGAAGTCGATCCCGGACCGGACGGAATGAAGCGGTGGGAAATCTTCACCCACGGGGGGCGCACTCCGACCGGGATCGACGCGATCGACTGGGCATCCCGGATGGAACAGTACGGTGCCGGCGAATTGCTGGTCACCAGCATGGATCGGGACGGGACCCGAAACGGCTTCGATCTCGATCTGATGAGATGCATCACGGATCGGACCGGGATTCCCGTCATCGCCTCCGGCGGCGTCGGAAGCCTGGAGCATCTCGTGGATGGCGTCAGGACAGGCGGCGCGGATGCGGTGCTGGCCGCGAGCATCTTCCACTACGGAGAATTCACCGTGCTTGAGGCCAAGCAACACATGGCACAAAACGATATCGAGGTCAGACTGTAAAATGCCGGACATGTCAGAGAACATCATCGAAAAAATCAAGTGGGACGACGCCGGCCTGGTGCCGGCTGTCGCGCAGCAATTCGACACGGGAGTGGTGCTGATGGTCGCATGGATGAATCGCGACGCGCTCCACACCACCATCAAGGAGGGGCGCGCCGTTTACTATTCCCGATCCAGAAGGAAGCTCTGGCGAAAGGGCGAGGAGTCCGGACATGTCCAGACACTCAAGGAGATTCGCATCGACTGCGACCGCGACACCGTATTGCTCAAGGTGGATCAGCTCGGGGGGATCGCCTGCCATACCGGGCGGCACCACTGCTTTTATTTCCTGAAACTGGATGACGGCCAATGGGTGGAAGACGGGGAGGTGCTCAAGGACCCCCGGGACATCTACGGCTGACGGCGCCACTCCCCCGGTCCGGGGATTGAGCGTGAAGTTTCGGGCGGTTTGCCGTTACAATACAAGGTTCCACCTGGAGTTGCGGGACGTCCGAGGCCGAGTTGTTCCGGAACATGCAGGCCGGTTGCATTTCCCTATTCGATAGGCACGACAACAATCCGACGGAGATCAAGTTATGGGTTTTGGCGGAATCAGTCCGGTTCAACTGATCATCATCCTGGTAATCGTTTTGCTGATTTTCGGCACCAAGAAACTGCGGAATTTCGGCGGTGACCTTGGCGGTGCCATAAGAGGATTCAAGAAGGCGGTGAAGGAAGAGAATCCGGAAGAACTGGAAAACGAAAAGAACGCGAGCGCGGATGCAGCGACAGCCGATACCGCAAAGAAAGAGGCTGAAGAAGAACCCGCGGAATCGAACAAGGGAACCTGATCACGCTGGATAAGCGTCCATGTTTGATATCGGTTTCTGGGAGATGGCGTTCATCAGCGTCATCGCCTTGCTTATCATCGGGCCCGAGCGGCTCCCGGGTGTTGCCCGCACACTGGGGCTGTGGACCGGCAAGGCGCGCCGAATGATCAGCGACGTCAAGCGGGATTTCAAGAACGAACTGGATCAGGCTGAACTCCAGAATCTCAAGGAACTCAAGCAGGATATCAGTTCGGCGGCCAGCGAACTCAAGCGAACGGCGGACGACGCCGCGAAAGAGGCCTCGGATTCCGGAAGGGACCTGAAGGAAACTCTCGAGTCGGTCGAGGCCGAACCCGCAGGGGACAGCGGGAAAGCGCAGCCTCCGGCATCGTCGGGTGACGAAGCCTCGCCGGAAGAACCGAAACCGGTCGGAAAGAAAGCCTCGGGCAAATCCGGCCATTCCGCGTCTTCCAAAACTCCCGACAAGACCGATACCAAGGCCGCGGATGAGGACGCGGAAAGAGACTTGTCGAACAAGGCTCCGGCCTGATACGGAATCCCGAATCAGGCCGCCTCGCGACTTGAACATGACCCCGGTGCGGCAAAACTGATGGCGAATCGAAGTGGCTGACTCCAAATCCAAGGACAAGACCGGCAAGAAGGCGGCAGCAGCCGAAGGGACGCTGCTTTCACACCTGATCGAGCTGCGGGACCGGATCCTGCGGGGCGTTCTTGCCATTGTGATCGTGTTTGTCTGCCTTGTTCCGTTCGCCAACCCGCTGTACGAATTTCTCGCAAGCCCGTTGATGGACGCCTTGCCGGAAGGCAACAGCATGATCTCGACCGAGCCGCACGGGCCGTTCTTCGTCCCGTTCAAATTCGCCTTCGCGACGGCTGTCGCCATTGCCGTTCCGTATCTGCTCTACCAGATTTGGGCTTTCGTCGCTCCCGGGCTGTACCAGAACGAGAAAAAGCTGGTCATGCCGCTGATCATATCCAGCAGCTTCCTGTTCTATCTCGGCATCGCATTTTCCTATTTCGTGGTGTTCCCCATCATCTTCACCTTCTTCGCCAACGTGGCACCGGAAGGCGTGGCCGTGATGACCGACATCAACGCGTATCTCGGTTTCGTCATCAAGCTGTTTTTTGCTTTCGGCTTTGCCTTCGAGGTTCCGATCGCCACCGTGCTGCTGATCTACATGGGGGCCACTTCGGTCGAAAGCCTCAAGAAAAAGCGTCCGTACATCATCGTCTGCGCATTCATCGTCGGCATGCTGCTGACACCGCCCGACGTGTTTTCCCAGACCCTTCTCGCATTGCCGGTCTGGGCCCTGTTTGAAGCCGGCCTGTTCTGCAGCCGATTTTTCGGGACACGCGACAAGGAGAACGAAACGGAAGAGGAGTCCGACTCCAAGGCACTGACCAAGGCCGAATAGGTTCGCCTGTCGCCTCATTATATCCAGCTATATTTATGTATGGAGATACTACATAAATGTCCAAATTTCCGGACTTTCATCCTTTGGATAGGGAAGTACTTTGAAACCGGAAGCTATTTTGGTGTTCGTGTACTGGTTGTCGCTGAATCCTACTATCGGAACAACGTTAGAAGAGAGCAAGCTCCGGATACGTATTTTCCAACAAGCATGAAAAAACATTTCTTCTGATCAAGAGCAACACGCATCATAAGTACCCGCTGTCTCCAATGGAATAGAAGACTTCATCTAACTAGTTGTTAGTTATCAATGATTTTTCTGAATCTTCCAAATTTGCGAGATGTTTCAAATCTCCATCCTCAATGTACATAATTCTTGAATTGGATGAATTTACGTATCGATCAAATGCTGCCTTTAGAGTCTCTCTTGCATGTTCGGCTTCGATTAAGCTTACGCTGCTTAGTAGAAATTTTCTGAATTGCAAATTCCAAGCGGTGTGTTCAGCGCTTTGTACGACGTCAACGACTCGAAATTCAAGGATTGTAGTAAAACACCAGTTCCCTAACCTGATAACACCGAAACTAGAGAACAAATTAACTTCCGGCTCCAATACAGCTGTTCGAATTCCTATTGTCAAATCATTCGCACCCACTAACATCGCAATCAGGGAACCTGACTCCATTGATTCTTGAAGCAGCTTTCCTGTCGTCAAAATCTCACGAGATCGAGTATCTCCGCCTAGTTTTAGTAGGAGTTTGAGATATGATCGAAAATCCGAAATATCCCAATCATTCACTTCTTGCCCAATTTGTACTTTGGCCGTCCAAAGTATTCCTGCTCTCGAATCGAGTTGTAAGTGGACTTCCCCCTTCTTGAACCATTGTACAAAATCAAAAAATCGACTCTGGTCAAACAGACTATATTCGATATTCTCATCGTAACTTAGCCGAAACCATTTACATGATCTCGAATTCGGAGA